>NZ_JAYWFT010000082.1:0-13237 GCF_043778725.1 Flavobacterium sp.
GGTGCTTTAATTTTAATTTCATTTCCTTCGATAGAACCAACCAAATAATTACCTGAATATCCTCCTAATGTGGTTGGAACTGTTGCTGACGAAATTGGCTCTGAATTAGAATTTTGAATAGTAAAAAAAGAAAAATCTGAATTTTTAATTTCGAATGTTCTGTCTCTATTTGGCACAAAAAAAACATTGCCATGAATACTTAATGTAACATCGTAAAGCTTTCTTTTTTTAGGAGATGTCATCCAAGCAGAAGAAGATTGATAAACCGCTGCATCAGTAGCTGGCGTTATATATTTATCTGAATAATAAATTGCATCCTCAAGAAAATGACCAATTTGTTCTATAGATTGAGGAGATTGAGAAAAGGATTTGCCTGAAAAAATCAAACAAATCCCTATTAATATGTATTTAAAAAAACGATTATGCATCGATGTTAGCATATACCGCATTCTTCTCTATAAATTCTCTTCTTGGTGGAACTTCATCTCCCATTAGCATTGAGAAAACTCTATCTGCTTCAGCAAGACTATCTATTGTTACTTTTCTTAAAGTTCTAAAAGACGGATCCATTGTAGTTTCCCACAACTGTTCTGCATTCATTTCTCCAAGACCTTTATATCGTTGAATTCCTGCGCTTCCACCCATTCTTTCGTTAGCTAGATCACGTTGATCATCGTTCCAAGCGTATTCTTTTTTGTTTCCTTTTTTAACCAAATATAATGGTGGTGCTGCTATATAAACGTGTCCGCCTTCTATTAATTCTCTCATAAATCTAAAGAAGAATGTAAGAATAAGAGTTGAGATGTGACTTCCATCGACATCGGCATCACACATAATAATTACTTTATGGTATCTTAATTTTTCTAGGTTTAAAGCTTTAGAGTCTTCTTCTGTACCGATTGTTACACCAAGTGCAGTAAAGATGTTTCTAATCTCTTCGTTTTCAAAAACCTTGTGGTGCATCGCTTTTTCAACATTCAAGATTTTACCTCTTAATGGCAAAATGGCTTGAAATTGTCTGTCGCGTCCTTGCTTTGCTGTTCCTCCAGCCGAATCTCCTTCGACAAGATATACTTCGCATTTTGCTGGATCTTGTTCTGAACAATCTGATAGTTTTCCTGGTAAACCTCCACCGCCAAGTACCGTTTTACGTTGTACCATTTCACGTGCTTTTTTAGCAGCGTGACGTGCTTGTGCAGCAAGAATTACTTTTTGAACAATGATTTTGGCATCGTTAGGATTTTCTTCAAGGTAATTTTCTAGCATTTCAGAAACTGCCTGAGAAACAGGAGAAACTACTTCTCTATTTCCTAATTTAGTTTTAGTTTGTCCTTCAAATTGTGGTTCTTGAACTTTTACCGAAATAATAGCTGTTAAACCCTCACGAAAGTCATCACCAGTGATTTCAAATTTTAATTTTTCTAGTAATCCAGAAGCATCTGCATATTTCTTTAAAGTACGCGTTAAACCCATACGGAAACCTTGCAAGTGCGTTCCTCCTTCGTGTGTGTTGATATTATTTACGTAAGAGAAAATATTTTCTGAATAACTGGTGTTGTAAATTAAAGCAACTTCTACAGGAATTTCTCCTTTTTCGTGCTCCATGCTTATAACATGAGAAATTATTGATTCACGACCTTTGTCTAGGAAGCGAACAAATTCTTTTAAACCTTCTTCTGAGTGAAAAATTTCTGAAGCAAATTCTCCTTTGTCATTTACATCTCTTTTGTCTGTAAGTGTAATTGTAATTCCTTTGTTAAGAAAAGACAACTCACGCATACGAGCTGCAATGGTATCGTAAGAGTATTCAATTGTTTGTGTGAAAATGGTTTTATCAGGATGAAAAGTAACCATTGTTCCGCGTTTAGTTGTTTCACCAACTTGTTTCACAGGATACATTGCTTTTCCTTTTTCATATTCTTGTTCATAGATTTTTCCATCTCTAAAAACTGTTGCTTTTAGATGATCAGAAAGTGCATTAACACAAGAAACCCCAACACCGTGAAGTCCTCCAGAAACTTTATATGAATCTTTGTCGAATTTTCCTCCAGCACCAATTTTGGTCATTACTACTTCTAGTGCAGAAACGCCTTCTTTTTTGTGCATATCCACTGGAATTCCACGTCCGTTGTCTTCTACAGAAACTGAATTATCTTCGTTTATAAATACTGCAATAGTATCACAATGTCCTGCTAATGCCTCATCGATTGAGTTATCAACTACTTCATAAACTAAATGGTGTAAACCTCTAACGCCTGTATCGCCAATGTACATTGATGGTCGCATTCTTACGTGCTCCATTCCTTCTAATGCTTGAATACTATCGGCTGAATAACTATTTTTTTTAATCTCGTCGCTCATATTAAATTGTATCGTAAGTATGAATTTTGTCTAACACGCAAATATATAAAAGTAAAGATGATTTTAAAGTGTTTTAAGCGGTTTTGAATGGTAAGTTATCAACATTTTACTCTTAATAATTTTTATTGCGTTTAAAACAAAAAAAATGCTGCCTTGATTATTCTAACGTCTATTTATACAAATGCTATATTCTTTTTTTGGGAAAAACATATTTAAGAAATTAGACAATTTGTGCAGGAAGATAAAAAAGTAGCTTACAGATTTTACCAAAATTAAATTTTGAAATTTTCATTACCGATAAGCTTAGCCCAGATTGCAACGGCATCCTTTTTTTATTGTTTGGCATTTTTCTTGCCAAGCAATAAAAAAAGATAGAGTGGAAAGCTGGAAATAGCTCCTTAAAAAAAACTTGATGTAACAAAAAACGCTCACCATTGCTGATGAACGTTTTTAAACAAACAAACTAAACTTCAATATATAATCTCTCGACTATGCTGTAATGGTTGACTTTGCAATTTCGGTATCGGCTTGCACGTGTGCTGCATTTGCTCTTCCTGATGGATCTTGATTTTCTTGCCATTTTGGTATCCATTTTCTAACGGTTTGTGCCGCGCTTACTTGTGGATAATATTTATGGAAAATAGTTCTATAAAAATAGGCTTCTTTGGTTGTTGGAGCGTTGTAAGGAAAAGTAATTGCTGCTTTTTCTAGTTGCTCATCTGTTACTTGTGCCGCACAATATTCTATTAATTGATCGATCCAGTTGTACCCAACTCCGTCTGAAAATTGTTCTTTTTGACGCCACAAAACTTCGTCTGGAAGGTAGGGATTGTCTGGTGTGTCAAATGCTTTTCTAAGGATATATTTTTCTTTTCCGTCGTAGGTTTTTGGTTGCTTTTCTTCGCCTTTTATTAGCATAGAAACATCTAAAAACGCTTTGTCTAAAAACGGAACTCTAGCTTCTAGTCCGTGAGCCATTGTTGATTTGTCGGCACGAAGTAAATCGGCAGTAAATAACTTTTGAACTCTCTCGATAGTTTCTTTGGTAAAATCTTCTGTTGATGGTGCATTTCTAAAGTACAAATAGCCACCAAAAATTTCGTCTGCTCCTTCGCCAGAAAGCACTACTTTTATTCCCATATCTGTAATTGCTTTAGACAAGAAATACATTGGTGTGCTTGCTCTTACAGAGGTTACATCATAGGTTTCAAGATGCCAGATTAATCTATCTAGAATTTCGATTCCTTGCTCGATAGTAAAGTGAACTTCGTGGTGTTTTGTGCCTAAAAATTCGGCTACTTTTCGAGCGGCTTTTGCGTCTGGTGCATCGGCATCAAGACCAATTGAAAATGAATGTAACTCTTTTCCTTTTTCTTTCAATAAACGCGCTGCAATTGAAGATGTTAATGACGAATCTAATCCGCCTGAAAGTAATACTCCAATGGGCACATCGCTCATTAATCGTTTGCGAGTTGCTTCTGTTAAAGCTTCTCTTATAGCAACTAAATCTAGTTCTTTATCACATTTTGTATAATCTTCGTATTCTGGTTTGTAGTATTTTACAAATCCAGTTTCTGCTGTATAGTAATGTCCTGGAGGAAAAGTTGAAAATGTTTTACATTGATCGGCAATTGGTTTCATTTCGGAAGCAAAATAAACCCTTCCTCTTTCATCCATTCCGTAATATAATGGCTTCACTCCTAGCGGATCACGACCAGCAATATAGTTGTCACCATTGATTACTACAAAAGCAAAATCACCGTCTAACATATCAACAAAATCGTTACCGAATTTTTCGTAAAGATGCACAATTACTTCAGAGTCGGATTTTGTTCTAAAAGTATGATCTTTTAAAATTCCTTCTCTCAATTCTTGGTGGTTGTAGATTTCTCCGTTGTGAATCATCCATGCAGAAGAAGTTCCTTGAATAGGTTGTCTGCCCGAATGTAAATCGATAATTGATAAACGCTCATGACTTAATATATGTCCGTTTTCGGTTATATGGGTATCACTTTCGTCTGGACCACGATGTGACATTCTTTTAGAAAGTTGTTTTACTAATTGTTCGTCTTTTCCTTTTCCTATAATTGCTAAAATTCCGCACATAATCTTATTCTTTAATGTTATTCGTTTGATGAAGCAAATTTGCGGTATTACTTCTAATATCAAAACTAAAAAACAACAATTAGTTATAATTTATAACCAAAAATAGAAATAAAAGATTTATTTGTAAGTATAATGGTTTAGATTTATGGCTTTGGGTTATAGAATGTTATTTAGAACTAAAATTTTCTTTATTGGATGGATTGAATTACATACTTAGATGCATTAATCTCAAACGAAAATCCAACTTCATTTCCCATTAATTTACTTCCAAGTGGAGATTGAGGAGAAACGGCAATTATGGTTTTGTCATCAACAGTGATTTTTGGTAAAGCTGCGCTTATAAAAAGTAACATACCATTGGCTTGAACTAAACTTCCAAGTGCAATTCTAGTATGATTTGAATTGGCATCAATTTTATCAATAATAACTTTTTGACTTAAAATTTCTTTCAGTTTGTGATTGAGTTTTTCTTGCTCGATATGCATCATTGACAAAGCTGTTTCGTGCTTATCGCCAGCCGAACCTTTGGCATCGTTTTGTGCATCTTCTGTCAAAGCAGAAATCATGTCGCGAAAAACATCGATTCTGTCTTGTAGAAGTTCGTTGTAGCGTTGTAATATTTGGCTTTTTAAATTTGACATTTTAGATTTTTAGATTATTGGATTTTTTGAAGTTTTAAATTTAACTAAAAAGACTTTTTAGAATGATACATCTAAAAAGTCTAACTAGTATATAAGTATTGAAAATGTCTAAAAATCAAATTTATAATTTGCTCCAACCAATCCTTGAACGCCTTGCACTGGATAATTTACCCATTTTTGATAGTTTTGATTGGCTAAATTATTACCTTTTAGGAAGAACGTTAAACGATCGCTGTATTTAAAACCTACATGCGCGTTTAAGTCAAAATAACTGTCTAATGTTGTTGTTTCTGTTGCAAATGTTGGTGGAAAAATGGCTAATGCAGTTGGAACAAATGTTATGTCCTTGCGCTCTCCAACAAAGAACACATTTAATCCTGCATACCATTTAGATGTAATATTAAAGTCTAAATTAGAACTAATTTTTAATGATGGTAAATTCCATGCTTCTGCTTGAGTATCGGTAGTGTAACTGCTAAAAGTTCCGCTAATTCCGAAAGATACATTTTTAGAAAAATCGGCTTTCAATTCTCCAAAGAAACTCACTGTTTTTACATCGTCATAAACTACGTCAAACGAATTTCCATTGGCATATCCTTCTTTATTTGTGTTATAATAAGAGAATGTATTTCTTAAAAATAATGCTTTAGAACCTTCATTCATGTACGAGCCACGAATGTTATAACCAATAGTATTGGCTAATTTACCTTTTAATCCAACATAAATATCATAGCGTTGATCGGTTGGTGCAATGGCTAAAGTTGGTGAAACAAAGAAATTTTCTTGTGCAAACTCTTGATAAGAATTTTGTTTCAATCCGCCTTCTGCTCCAGCATAAGCAATCATTAAATCACCAACAACTTTGTAAGATGCTGTGATGTTAGGATAAATAAAAAATTTATTTTTTCCAGATTCTGTTGCCATACTATAGAAAAAACCTGCTCCAAAATTTACCGATAAATCTTCTTTATTGATTTGAAAACTTGGCTTCACTCCTACATTTGTAAATCCGTATTTTATTTCTGGTCCGTTAAAATAATCTTTAGAAAATTTTCCGTTGACGTAATCAAATACAAAGTCGGCTTTGATTTTTTCATCCATAAAATCGAATGCCAACGATGGTTTTGCAACCAAACGATTTTCACCCGAAGAAAACGCATCCGAAAAACGATTGAATTTTATAGTGGCTTCTTTAAAAACACTTTCGCCCAAAGTCAATCTTCCGCCAAGCGAAATGTTTTGGTAAGTTTGTTTTGGATTTATGCTATTTAAAAATACATCTTTATCAGCAGGAATCAGACTTTCATACAAAATTGGGTTCAATCCATACCAATTATATAGTTGACGTTGGTAACCCAAATCGGCATTCCAAGAAAGGTTTTTAGATCGGCTTCCGTAAGTTAAATCAAGTCCAGTATTTGAGAAATTGTCGTCTAGCTCTACATCTTTTATTCCGCCTTGAGACGAAAGATGGCGAAGCATTGCGCCAACATAATCGCCACTTTCTAATGTTTGCGTTACAAACAATTCGGCATTAATATTCCCGTAATTTCCAGCAGCTAAAGTGGCATAATTACTAAATAATTTTTCTTGTTTTTCTTTATCAACACCAGCAGCTTTACCTTTGGATGGCGTAAAAGTTGATGCCACAGGAAAAGAGAAAATATTATAAAGAATATTCTCTTTTTTAGAAGTATCATCGTCTTCTAATGATGGTGTTTCTTTTACTTTAAAGGCATCAGAAATTGTTGGCGTATATGGTTTTACAACATTTACAACTTCGGTTCCTATGTCGCCATCTTTCTTTTGAGCAAAAGTAATTTGAGTTCCTAAAATGAGACAAATAGATAATAGACGAATAGATAATGGACTTTCGAATGTTGTGAATTGAGATATATTTTTTATAAAATTCATTATATTTTAATTTAAAGTATTTTGAAATGACATTGTTGCTTTTTGAAATTCTTCTAATTTAAGTTCAATATTATTGGTACTATCATCAGAAATAAAATTGTAACCATTGGCTAATAATTGTGTTTGAAGTTCAAAGGATGAACCTAATGCAATATCTAAAAAATGACTAAACGATTTATTTGTTCTACTCGATCCTTCGGCAATATTTGACGGCATGGAAACTGAGCATCTGTTCATCTGACTTGTTAATCCATACTTTTCAGAACTTGGAAAATTTGATGTTAATTCAAAGATTATTTTAGCCAATTCCATTGACATTTGCCAAATTTTTAGTTTTTTAAAATTATGTCTTTTAAAGTCACTCATAGTTATTCATCTATTATCTATTCATCTATTATCTATTCATCTATTATCTAGTAATCTATTTCACAATTGACGAATTCGTTTTACTTTCTTCCGATTTTATAGTTTCTAATTGTGTTTTTGCTTCTTGAACAACATCTGCGAAATCACTGAAATTATCGATAACGCTATCTAAAATAGATGTCGCCTGGAAACTATCTTTCATTCCATAATAGTTTTTAGCCATCACTACCAAACCTTTAGCAGCAAAATATTTGTAACCCGAATAATCTTTAGCCAACTTCTGAACTACTTTATTAGAATCTTCAAACTTGCCGTCTTTATTTTTGAAATAAGCATCATAATAAAGTGCTTCGGCTGCTAATTCTCCTTTGGCTATTTTTAATAAATTGGCGTAAGCTGTTCTTGCTTTTGCTTCGTCATTGGCTTTTATTGCAGAACGTGCAACGATAATTTGCGCATCACTTTTTACTTTATTATCAGTTTTTGGATTTGCCAATACTTTGTCAGCATAAACCACCGAATTTGGATAGTCCTTTTGAGCATAATAAGCACGCATTAAATTGGCTTGCGCAAAAGTCACATTCTGAGGAAAATCTGCTTCTGTTTCTAAACGTTTTAAAACTGGAATTGCTTTGGTAAAATCGTCTTTTTTCAAATAAATTTCACACAAACGCGCTAATGATTGCTCGGTATATTCACTTTTAGATTGAGCAATAACATATTCATAATTGGCTACAGAATTAGCTTCCAATCCGTCCGCATAATACGATTGCGCTAAGTAGAAATTGGCTTTCAATGCATGAATTCCTTTTGGAAACTTCGCCACATAACTGCTTAAAGTTGCTATTGCTTGTTTTGTGTTATTTTGTAAATATTGTTTTTCTGCTGCTTCATAAGTGTCATTATCTAATTCTGTATCAGAAACTTCTACAAAATCTAACGTTCTTACCCAAGTTGCATATTCATCTACTTTTCCGTTATCTACATAAATTAATCTTGCTGTTGAAACTGCTTCCAAAGCTTCTGGCGTTCTTGGATAATCTGCAGCTACTTTTTTAAATTTAGCAATCGCTTGATCGTCTTTGTTGGCATTGTAATAAATTAATCCCTGACGCAAAACCGCTTTTGCAGCATAAGAACCATTTTTAAATTCACTCAACAATTGATCGTAGGTTTTAATTGCTAAATCTGTTTTATTGTCGGCAACATAAGTATTTCCTAGTTCAAACAAAGCATCATCACGATATTGCGACGATTTAAATGTTTGCAAAAACTTATTGAAATCTTCAATTTTTTTATCGTTTTTACTTACAAATCCATAAGAAATTGCTTTTTGAAATGCGGCGTAATCAGCATCAACACTTTTCAATTCTATAGCTTTATTGTAAGCATCCATTGCTGGCCAATATTTGGAAGTAACAAAACGACTGTCACCCAATCTCAAATAAGAATCATTCAAGCGAATTTTATCGTCTTTGGCAACATCAATAAAACTTTGAAAATAATTTCCTGCTTGATCGTATTCTTTTTGTTTAAAATAACAATAAGCGATATTGTAATTGATGTTTTTAAATTCAGGTGTATTTTTAGCTTCCGACATTCCTTCAAATTGCTTAAAACTTAGCAATGCTTCATTAAAATTGTCCAAAGTAAATTCGGTTTCTGCTTTCCAAAAAGTTGCTCTTGCAGAGAATCTTGCGTCTTTTTGTTCCTTAATCGATTTAAGAAACATTTTTTGTGCTTCTTGATAATTTCCGTCAGTATATAATTCTAAACCTCTATAAAATGTAACTTTTTGGTAAGCTAATCTGTTTTCTGGATTTTTATTTTTTTCTAATAAGGTTAATGCTTCTTTGTAATTTTTAGAAGTGATATAAGAATTAATCAACAAACTTTCGATTTCATTTTTGCTTGGAGATGTTGGATATTTTGCTATAAAAGCAGACAAAACATCGGGAACAGATTGGTATGAATTTCCAATTTCATAACTCAATTTGGCATAATTTAAATTGGCATCTTCTTGAATTTTCTTATCAAAATCCATTTCAGAAGCAATTTTAAAAGCGTTTAATGCTTGTTGCTTTTTATCGGTTTTCATATAACTTTCACCCAAATGATAATAAGCATTTTGAGCTACAAAGTCTTTACCATCAATAATTTTATTGAATTGTGAAATAGCATTTTCATAATCTTTTTGCTGATAATAGGTATATCCTAATTGATAGAAATCGGTATTGCTCCATTTTCCTTTTTTACCGTTGTAGGCTTTCAAATATGGCAATGCGTCGTCATATTTTTTTAAATTGAAGTAACTTTCACCGATAATTTTATTCAATTCTGATTTTTCAATTGCAGATGATTTTGCCATTGCAACTTTACCTAAATCGATGGCTTTTTGAAAATTCCCTAATTTGAAATTCATGTCCGCCTGAAAATAAGACAGCTTTTCTTTGTATTTTTCTACGTCCGATATTTGTTCAAATTGCTTGTTGGCTTCTACATAATTATCATCTTCATAATTCATAAATCCAAGATAATATTTGGCTTGCGAACCATATTCTTTAGAATTTTGAACTTTATTAAAATATACTGTAGCTTGTTTTTTATTTTGTGCAGTAAAATAGGAATAGCCTTTTTGAAAATTAAAATTGTCCAATTCATCATACGTCAATGCACTTTCATCAACCTTGTCAAAATATTGGAGCGCTTGCGGATAATTTCCGTTTTCAAAATAATAGGCTGCTACACCCATAAATGCTTGATTTTGTTTGGTAGAAGTTGGATAATCTGCTACAAAATTTTCCATTAATTTATCGGCACCAGATTGGTTTAAGCGAATAGCACAATTGGCAATATAGTAGGCACAATCGGCTTGTACTTCTTGTTCTTTATTGGTTTGTTGCACTTTTTCGAACAGGATTTGGGCTGCTAGATATTGTTTATCTGTATATAATTCGGTTGCTCTGTCAAATTGTGAAAGTTGACTGGTATAAATTGCCGATTGCTGAGCCGAAACTGTAGCGGAAGCAACCAATAAATTAAATTGTATAAAAGCTTTTATTTTACGCATTGCATTGTGTTTTTTATAATCATTCAAAATTATCATTCTACTATGGTATAACGAGAGAAGGTTTGGTTTTATTATAAACATTTTTCTTAACAATTATAAAAGTTGCGCGTTTCGAGTTTTGGGTTGCATGTTTTGGTGAAAAATCAAACTAATAGAAAATTTATTTTGAAAACCTACGTTATCTTAGTACTTTTACACAATAAACAAATTTTCTCATGTCTCAATTGGTACTTTCTTTAAAAAACGTTACAATTTATCAAGAAAACAAGGTGATTTTATCGCAAGTAAATCTTGATGTAAATCACGGTGAATTCATTTATATCATTGGTAAAACAGGTTCGGGAAAAAGTAGTTTTATGAAAACTTTGTATGGTGACTTACCTTTAACAGAAGGCGAAGGCCATATTGTAGAGTTTGATTTGGCAACTTTACAAGAGAAAGAAATTCCATACTTGAGACGAAAAATTGGTATTGTATTTCAGGATTTTCAATTATTACCCGACAGAACAGTTGCTGCCAACATGCTTTTTGTGTTAAAAGCGACAGGATGGACGGATGAAACAGAGATGCAAAATAAAATTGATGAAGTCTTAGACAAAGTAGGCATGAAAGGATTTGCCAATCAAATGCCACACCAACTTTCTGGTGGAGAACAACAACGTGTAGCTATTGCAAGAGCGTTGCTTAATGATCCCGAATTTATTCTTGCTGATGAACCTACAGGAAATCTTGATCCACAAACAAGTGCCGAAGTTCTAGAAGTATTAAAAACCATCAATGCCAATGGTAAAACAGTAATAATGGCTACACATGATTATGCTTTATTGATGAAATTCCCATCTAAAACATTAAAATGTGAAAATGGTGCTATTTTTGAAGTGGTTCAGAGAAGCGTTTAGTTTTATCTGAAATAAATTTGGTAATTAAAATTAAAAGTAATGGAAAAAAAGCAATGTGAAACCTATCGCATTGAAGGCATGACATTGCCGAAATAAAGAAAATATATAAGATAAATACTGAAATTACAGTGAAATATTTTTCTTTTCTAACTTTTATCAAATAATAAAAAGACAACACGACGGCAAGAAATGTAAAGAGTATATTTTGAAGTTTAGAGATAGCTTTGAAAGAATAATAAAATAAATCAAAATACATTGTTTCCTTTTTATTTTTAGTTTGACTAACAATGTAACTTCCTTTAGTAGAATTGGAATAAATACAAAATAAATAAGCTTTTAAAAGATTAAATTTATTGTTAATAATTTGATTCTTTAAATCTTCTTCAGCAATTTTTTTTATCTCATGGCTTGACTTTTGTCTTATACTTTTTGCTCTTTCATTAGTGCCTGGATTGAATTCGATATTTTTTTTATAGCAATTAGCTTTTGTCCCAAGATAATTGTAATAAGTAATTGAACCTATGTAACTCAAAGTATAATCACCATGACTTTTCTTTAAAGAATTCATTTGAAAAAAAACTAAAAAAAAGGAAAATAAAATTACCCATGAGTACTTATTAATAAATATTAACTTAATATTTCTAATATAAAAAATTAATAAAACAACAACTAATCCAATAGAAATAGGTTTTATTAAAGAATTTAATGCTAAAAATGCTATTGATAATGTGATATAATAATATCTCCCAGAATCATAAAATTGTAGTAATAGATATATTGAAATTAGTATTAAAAAAATAAAAATTGATTCAGATAAAAAATTAAAAGCAATAGCTAAATTTCCAATACAAAAGACAAAAAATAAGGAAAAAACAAAAGCAACTTTTCTATTTATTTTTTTTGAAATGATTTTAAATAATAAAAGGACTGTAAAAATCCATGAGCAAAAATTAAGAAAAAAACCCCATTTAATAACGTTTAAAATTGAAAAACCAAATAAAAATGGCAAACCATGAATAGCAGAAATCAATAATGGTCTTGAACTATCTACTTTAAAATCATAATAAAGTGATTTTGCTGAATAAAGATAACTACCATCATCACCATAAACAGAAAAATATGGAGTTAACTGAATAGTATATGAAAAAAATATAATCCAAGAAATTGCAATTATAGATAATAAATATTCATATTTTAATTTTGAAATCATATTTTTGCTTTATTCCGACAAATATATTACAAAACTTATAAAATAAAATGAAGAAATTATCTATAATCATACCTGTATTTAATGAAGAAAAAACAGTTCATTTGATATTAGATAAAATCAAACAAATAACCCTTCCACAAGAAATTGAAAAAGAAATTATTATTGTAAACGATTGTTCAACTGATGCAACAAAATCTACAATTGAAAAATACATACTTGAAAATCTTGAATTTAAAATACAACTTCTAAATCACGAAAAAAATCAAGGAAAAGGAGCTGCACTTCATACAGGAATTGCGAATGCTACAGGAGAATACACAATTATTCAAGATGCAGATTTAGAATATAATCCTCAAGAATATATAGTGCTTTTACAACCTGTTCTTGATGGCTTTGCCGATGTTGTTTATGGCTCAAGATTTATGGGTGGTAATGCACACAGAGTTTTGTTTTTTTGGCATACCATAGGAAATAAATTTTTAACATTTCTGTCAAATTTATTCACCAATTTAAATTTAACAGATATGGAAACTTGTTATAAATTATTCAATACAAGCATTTTACAATCAATTAAATTAAAAGAAAATCCGCATGTGTATAAAAAAGGAAATTAAAATTTAAAAAAGCTGTACCGAACAATACAATAAATAGCATGAATTCCATCTTTCCA
>NZ_JAYWFT010000083.1:0-36692 GCF_043778725.1 Flavobacterium sp.
ACACGTTCTGTTTCGGATATTGAGCAAATTGCACGCATTTTCAGTCAAGGACTTTTTATGATTATTAGTGATTTACTAAAAATGACAACTTGCCTACTAATAATGTTTTACATGAACTGGAAACTTACTTGTATTGTTGTTCTTGCCATGCCAATTTTGTTTTTTATAACTCGAATTTTTCAACGCAAGATGCAAGTCGCTTTTGAAGAAGTTCGAAATCAAGTTGCCAATTTAAATACGTTTGTTCAAGAACGCGTTACCGGAATGAAAATCGTTCAGCTTTTCAATCGTGAAAGAATTGAACACGAAAAATTTAAAGAAATCAATCAAAAACATAATGTTGCTTGGATAAAAACCATTCTTTATAACTCCATTTTCTTTCCTATTGCCGATATTATTTCATCATTATCCCTCGGATTTGTTGTGCTCTATGGTGGATTCCATATTCTTGATGGAGATAAATTTACCACTTTTGGCGATTTATTTTCTTATACTATGTTCATCGGAATGTTGTTCAATCCGTTGCGACAAATTGCAGATAAATTTAACGAGATGCAAATGGGAATGATTGCTGCCAATAGAGTTTTTGACATTTTAGACACGCAAGATGAAGTGCAACAAACTGGAACAATTGTAGCCAAACATTTTAATGGAACAATTAAATTTGAAAATGTACGTTTTTCATACATTCTTGATGAAGAGGTTTTAAAAGGAATTTCATTAGAAGTAAAACCTGGCGAAACCATAGCAATTGTTGGATCTACAGGCGCAGGAAAATCAACTATTATCAATTTGCTAAACCGCTTTTACGAAATAAACTCTGGCACTATTTATATTGATAATCAAAATATTAATGATTTCACCTTAGAGAGTTTGCGTGCACAAATTGCCGTTGTACTTCAAGATGTTTTTCTTTTTGCAGATACCATTTACAACAATATTACACTAAACAATCCCCAAATTTCTCGCGATGTAGTGATGCAAGCAGCCAATAAAATTGGCGTTCACGAATTTATCATGAGCTTGCCTGATGGCTATGATTATAATGTAAAAGAACGTGGCGTAATGTTATCGTCAGGACAAAGACAATTGATCGCATTTTTACGTGCTTATGTGAGCAATCCAAGTATCTTGATTTTAGACGAAGCAACGTCTTCAATAGACACTTATTCAGAAGAATTAATTCAAAGAGCAACCGAAACCATTACTAGAGATAGAACATCAATTGTTATTGCACATCGCTTGGCAACTATTGTAAATGCTGACAAAATTATTGTTATGGACAAAGGTAAAATTGTAGAATCGGGAACACATTTTGAACTCGTTAATAAAGTTGATGGTTATTACAAAAACTTGTATGATTCACAGTTTTCAGAAGCAATTTAATATTTTATTTATATGAAATACGAAAAAATAAAAGATACAATCGATACCTACCATAGTGAAGGAAAAACAATTGAAGCTGCCGAATGGTTGTTGAAAATGTTTGATGTGCAAGATACCAATTTAAAGAATTTTGCTTTACGCGAAAAAGCAAAACCCGATTATATTCTATTCACTGCCGAAGGCGATTTTGGCGAAGAACAAGTAATCAGAATGCCCGAAAATGCATTTGAATTTCCGTTGCCTTTAATTTTATCACTTCTCACACACGAAATGGTTCATGTGCGTCAAAAATCTCGCAAACCTTACGTTTTAGACAAACTGGAACGCGAATGGCAAGCCTATTATGAAATGCTTTTTCATAAAATATTTCCAAATTATCTTGAAGTTTCTAATTTTCATAAAAAATTCTTCGCAGATAAAGCCTATAGTTATTATAAAAGAATGGGAGAAGGATCTGAATTGCAAGCAAAATATGCCAATCAAAAAAAAGAAATTGAAGATTTAATAGCTTCTTTAGGTTAGAAGATTTACAAACTTTTACATCCTTAAACTCATAAACTTTTAAACTTTTTTACTAAATTCGCAATTTAAATTAATTTAGAAAATCATATACAAATGACACGAGCTTTTGCGACTGCATTTTTCACAAATAAAAAATAAATTCTCGAAAAATGACACGAGCTTTTGCGACTGCATTTTTCACAAATAAAAAATAAATTCTCGAAAAATGAAATACGATATTATTGTTTTAGGAAGTGGTCCAGGCGGTTATGTTACAGCAATCCGTGCTTCTCAACTGGGCTTTAAAGTAGCTGTTATTGAAAAAGAAAACCTTGGTGGAATTTGTCTTAATTGGGGTTGTATTCCAACAAAAGCGCTTTTAAAATCGGCTCAAGTTTTTGATTACCTAAAACATGCTTCCGATTACGGATTAACAATTAAAGAATTTGATAAAGACTTTTCTGCTGTTGTAAAACGTTCTAGAGACGTTGCTGACGGAATGAGCAAAGGTGTTCAATTCTTGATGAAAAAAAATAAAATTGACGTAATTGATGGTTTTGGTAAAATAAAACCAAGTAAGAAGGTTGATGTTACGTCTGCTGACGGAAAAGTTACAGAATATTCAGCTGATCACATCATTATTGCAACTGGTGCTCGTTCTCGCGAATTACCAAATCTTCCTCAAGATGGTGTAAAAGTTATTGGTTACAGACAAGCAATGACGCTTCCAACACAACCTAAAAAACTTATCGTTGTAGGTTCTGGTGCCATTGGAGTTGAGTTTGCACATTTCTATAATGCAATGGGAACAGAAGTTACTATTGTCGAATTTATGCCAAATGTAGTTCCGGTTGAAGACGAAGATATCTCTAAACAAATGGAGCGCTCAATGAAAAAAGCTGGAATTACCATAATGACTAATGCTTCTGTTGAACGAATTGACACTTCTGGAAACGGAGTAAAAGCTTATGTAAAAACGGCTAAAGGTGAAGAAGTTATTGAAGCAGATGTATTGCTATCGGCAGTTGGAATTAAAACTAACATCGAAAACATTGGTCTTGAAGAAGTTGGAATTGCAACCGATAAAGATAAAATTTTAGTAAATGCATTTTCTCAAACAAACGTTCCTGGTTATTATGCGATTGGAGATGTAACTCCAGGTCAAGCATTGGCTCACGTTGCTTCGGCTGAAGGAATCAATTGTGTTGAAAAAATTGCAGGTTTACACGTTGATCCTATAGATTACGGAAATGTTCCAGGATGTACCTATGCAACTCCAGAAATTGCATCTGTTGGTATGACCGAAAAACAAGCCAAAGAAAAAGGATACGAATTAAAAATTGGTAAATTTCCATTCTCAGCATCAGGAAAAGCTAAAGCTGCTGGAACGCCAGATGGTTTTGTAAAAGTAATTTTTGATGCAAAATATGGCGAGTGGTTGGGTTGTCACATGATTGGTGCTGGTGTTACCGATATGATTGCAGAAGCAGTTGTAGCAAGAAAACTTGAAACTACAGGTCATGAAATTCTAAAATCAATTCACCCACACCCAACAATGAGCGAAGCTGTAATGGAAGCTGTAGCTGATGCGTATGGCGAAGTAATTCATTTATAATACAACAAGAATAGAAGTTGTTAATATGAAGTTTAAAATCCGTTTTGTTAATTCAAAACGGATTTTTTTATTTGTAAAAAAATGTACAAATGAAATTCTAAATTCTGTAACAAATTAACTTTAATAAAAATTAATTTTGCACCGCTAAAAAACAATACCTTTACAAGAATAGAAATTAGAAAAGTGCACGATATAAATCAACTACTAGCTAATATGCTTCTACTATAACACTAAATTTATATCATGAAAATACACATAAAATATATGGTTTCACTTCGCTGTAAAATGGCGGTGAAAGAAGAATTGGACAAGTTAAAATTAAAGCATACTTCTATCGAGTTGGGAGAAGTAGCACTAAAAAAGAATATATCTGGTGAAGAAAGAGAAAAGCTAAGAATTGCTCTTTTAAAAAAAGGACTCGAATTAATTGATGATAAAAAGTCCTTACTAATAGAAAAAACAAAAACTACAATTATTGAACTTATTCATTATTCTGAAAAATACCCAACCACCAACTATTCTGATTTTATAAGTGAAAAATTAGATTATAATTACAATCATCTTGCATCACTTTTTTCGGAAGTTACAGGCACAACAATTGTCAACTACATTATAATCAATAAAATAGAAAGAGTAAAAGAACTCCTTCTATATGATGAATTGAGTCTTACAGAAATTAGTTTACTAATGGAATATAGCAGTGTAGCGCATTTATCACATCAGTTTAAAAAAGTTACAGGATTGACACCTACTTATTTCAAGAAAATGAAAAAATATAAAAAACGAATTATGCTAGAAGAATTATAGTATATACAATGCTAATTAAAAAATCATTTTTAGACGGAATACTATTATTAGATTTTAAAAATAATTACGGTTTTTATATAATTATTGGATTATTAAAATTCGATTAAACACTATTAAACACCATATTATACAACTTTTTTTCAAAACAATTGTGCATAAATAAACAAGGAAAAGGTTCAGTTCAATTTGCAATAAATGAACTGTAACCTTTAGATTTAATCGTGATAATAGTATAAATTAAAGTTTCTAAAAATTTATAGAAGGTAACATAAAAATAATTAAATCCCTTTTAATCCATCAACTAAAGCATCAATCTCTTCTTTGGTATTGTAATGACTAAACGAAATTCGAAGGCTTGGTTTCTTCAAATCATCATCAGCAAGAATCTCTGCTAATACATGCGAAGGCTTTACACTTCCCGATTGGCAAGCACTTCCGCGAGAAACGGCAATACCTTTCATGTCTAAATTGAATAAAATCATCGCAGTTTTTTCTTCAGAAAACGGCAATAATACATTCAAAATATTATAGAAAGTCTCAGTTCCGTTGACTTTAATTTCAGGAAAATTAGATTTTAATTCTGTAGTACAATAGTTTTTCAAATCTAAAATGTATTTTCTTACTAGTTCTAGATCTTGGTAAGATAATTCCAACGCTTTGGCCATTCCGGCAACTTGATGTACCGATTCAGTTCCGGCGCGAAGTCCTTTTTCTTGCTCACCACCATGAAATAAAGGTTGCAATAAATGTCCTTTTTTTACATAGGCAAATCCTGCGCCTTTTGGTCCGTGAAATTTATGTGCACTTGCAACGATAAAATCTACTGGAGTTTCGTGTAGGTTAAACTCAGTTTTCCCAACAGATTGCACTGTATCACAATGAAACAAAGCCTTATGTTGTTCACAAATTCTTCCCACTTTAGCGATATCCAAAACAGATCCAATTTCATTATTTACATGCATCAATGTAACCAAAGTCTTTACATCTTTAGAGAGTAATTCTACCAAATGCGTTATATCAATAGCACCTGAAGGAAGTATTTTTACAAAATCAACTTCAATACCGTATTTTTTTTGCAAATGTTTTACCGTATACAAAGTAGCATGATGCTCAACCTTGCTTGTTACAATTCGTTGAACGTGCAAGTCATTAACGGCACTTTTCAGAATCCAATTGGTAGCTTCGGTAGCATTTGAAGTGAAAATAATTTCTTGAGCATTGCATCCCAATAATTTAGCTATGGACTTTCTTGAAGTTTCCATAATAGTTTTAGCACTACGTCCAAAACTGTGCGTTGAAGATGGATTTCCATAATCGTTTTGAAGTACATTAATCATTTCTAAAATGACTTCTTGACGAACTGGAGTTGTTGCTGCGTTATCGAGATAAATTTTTTTCATGGAGAATTTTGAAATGCAAAGATAAAAATTTCAAGCACTATTATTTTACATTTTGTTTAAAATAAACTTCGGTTGCACCCAAACCATATTTTTGATAATTGGCATCTTGAAACGAAATCATATCATAACGCTTCAACATAAAATCGAGTTCGGCTTTCAAAACACCTTCGCCAACACCATGGATAAAAACGATTTTTGGAATGCGATTTCTTATAGCAAATTCGATGTGTTTTTTTGCCGTTTCTGTTTGCATATTTAAGATGTCAAAATTGTTCATTCCACGAAAATTTTTTACCAATTTTTCAATGTGTAAATCAAATTCTGGAACGCCTCTTTCTATTTTATCCGACTTAAATTTGGGTGCATTTTGATTTTTACTTGGTAAAACATCAATACTTTTATTAACTAAAGTTTCACTTCTTATAAAGGAATTTAAATCATTGGAATTGTTTGTTTTAATCAACTCTTTGACAAAATATGTCATCAAGAAACCATCTGTTGTTTCTATGGTGATTTCGGTATTTTTTACACCTACCACAACGCCATCAATGGCATCGTCTAATACCGAAACTTTATCGCCTATATTAAATAATTGTGTTGTCATCGTCATTGTCTTTTGGTGGAATTTTAGACGAGAATTTCATCATGCCAAACATGAAAACTACGACTGAAATTATGGTTATAAACAGGTTGGGTTTTGCATTACTTTGATTCCAAAAAGCAACAAAAAAAGCAACAATCATTAAAGGTATTAAAAACTTTCTCATAAGTAAATATTTAAAAATCAAAAATAGAAAACTAATATTAGTTTACTGTATTTTAAAAAATTATTTGTAAAATTGTAGTGTTATAAAATAAAAATGGAAGAATACATGTTGCCTTGTATGTTCAAAAAACTGTTCGGAATCGATTGCATTGGTTGCGGAATTCAACGTTCATTTAACCTAATTCTTCATGGAGAATTTACGGCAGCTTTCACAATGTTTCCTGCAATCTATTCTACATTATTGTTCTTCCTTTCGGTAGTGCTTTTTGTGGTAGACAGAAAACATAACTATAAAAAATTGGTGATTTCTTTAGCAATAGTTAACGCACTTATTATGATAGTTTCGTATGTTTACAAAATGAGATTTCTTTACTAATTAAATAAACTAAAAAACAAACAAAAAATGGAAAACCAAAAATTACCCAATGCCACTGCTGTCCTAGTTCTAGGAATTTTATCAATTTTAACATGTTGCTGCTATGGAGTTGTTGGATTAGCTCTAGGAATTATAGGATTAGTTCTTGCCAGTAAAGACATGAAACTTTACAGAGAAACACCTGAAAAATTTATCAATTTTCAAAATTTAAATGTTGGAAAAATCCTTTCTATTATTGGTGTAGTTTTAAACGCTTTATCGCTTATCTATTTTATTGTAATAATAAGCATGATTGGTCTTGGTGCATTACAAGATCCTGCATTATTGCAAGAAAAAATTAGACAAATGCAAGGTTTGTAATACCTGAACAATAACAAATAAAAAATCCGTCGAGTTAAACTTGACGGATTTTTTTTTTAAAAAAGTATTTATTAATTAGAATTTTGCGCCTGACATTGCACTTGAAGCAAAAAATACAATCATACCAATTATCAATAAAAAATACAAGGAAATAAAAATTATCAGAGAAACACCAAGGTATTTGTGATGTGATTTTAAGTAACCTAAAGCCGTCCCAACTAAATCAGAACTTGATGAAAGTAATGCATTTTTCATATCAGATGCATATTTGTACAAATAATATATCGGCGCAAAATACAAAGCTGACAATACAATATAAAAAACAGATAAAAAACCTTTCATGTTTCCAAATGGTCCAGGCGTTTGAGGCAACATTGACATAACAGATGTCATGAAGATTGCAAAAATCACCATTAATCCAATACCTATAAATCCCATAATGGCTAAAAACATTGACCATTTGGCACTTACTCTTAAGGCATCTATTGCTTCTTCGTTTAATTCTTAATTCTTTTGGTTTTCCATAAAAATAGTTAATTGGTTAGTTTTTGGCTGGTTAAAATTTACTTTTCAAATTCTTTTAACGTGTTGATAATTATAGAAACACAATCTAGCAATTGTTCTTCATTCATAACCAATGGTGGCGCAAAGCGAATGATATTTCCGTGTGTTGGTTTAGCCAAAAGACCGTTATCTCTCAAAGCCATACAGATATTCCAAGCCGTATCACTTTCTTCAGTATCATTGATTACAATGGCGTTTAAAAGACCTTTACCGCGAACCAAAGTTGCGATATTCGATACTTTTACAAATTCGCCAATTTTCTCTCTGAAGATTTTACCCAATCGACGTGCATTTTGAGATAAATTTTCGTCGTTTACAACATCCAAAGCTGCAATGGCAACTGCGCCAGCAATAGGATTTCCGCCAAAAGTGGAACCGTGTTGACCAGGTTTAATAACATTCATGATGTGATCATTTGCCAAAACTGCCGAAACTGGATAAGCACCACCAGACAAGGCTTTACCAAGAATTAAAATATCTGGAGTAACGTAAGTCGCTTGTTTTTCGCAGGCATTTTCACAAGTACAATTGCCGCAAACTGCCAATATCGAACCTGTTCTTGCAATACCTGTTTGAACCTCATCGGCAATAAACAAAACGTTATTTGCTGCACACAGTGCTTTTGCTTTCGCTAAATAATCTGCTGCTGGAACATAAACTCCTGCTTCACCTTGAATTGGTTCTACAAGAAAACCGGCGATGTTTTTAGACGATTTAAGTACGTTTTCCAAAGCTTCGATGTCGTCGTAAGGAATTTTTATAAATCCTGCCGTATAGGGTCCAAAATTCTTTCTAGCATTTTCATCATTAGAGAACGAAATGATAGTCGTCGTTCTTCCATGAAAATTTCCATCGCAAACAATTATTTGCGCTTCATTTTCATGAATTCCTTTTTTCTCATACGCCCATTTTCTACAAAGTTTCAAAGCAGTTTCCACCGCTTCAGCACCTGTATTCATTGGAAGTACTTTATCAAATCCAAAATATTTTGTGATGTATTCTTCGTAAACTCCCAATTTATCGTTGTAAAAAGCACGAGAAGTTAACGTCAATGTTTGTGCTTGTTGCACCATTGCGCCAATAATTTTCGGATGACAATGTCCTTGATTTACTGCAGAATAAGCCGAAAGAAAATCGTAGTACTTTTTACCTTCAACATCCCAAACATAAACACCTTCACCTCTACTCAAAACCACTGGTAGCGGATGATAGTTGTGTGCTCCGTATTTATTTTCTAACGAAATAATTTCTTCAGAGCTGATTTTTTCTAAAACTGACATAATTTTTCTTTTTTGACCCAAACTCACCATGGGCTATTTTAAAATATCAATTCCTTCTTGTGGAGAGAAATCATCCATAAACTTTAGCAAAAGTAGTAAATTTAACTTCCGAATTTCAAATTCCAAATCTGAATTGTATTCAATTGTCACTTCGAGTGATTTTATGCTTTAAAAACGTTAGTTTTTGAAATGTAAAATTGTATTGAGAACTTTTGAAAAAGTGACACTTGTGCTTCTAAGTTCTCGATACATTTTTTTATATAATTGCTAAGTCGCAATTACATAAAAAACACTCGAAGTGACGATAGTTTAAATATCAAATATCAATTCACAAACTCGTAACCCGAAACTTTAAAACTACTTCTTAATCTTTTCCAAAATATCATTCATCATCTCAATTTGTACTTTTTGAATTTCGATTAGTTCTTGTTGTTGGTGCATGATTAAATGATCTAGTTTTTCGTCGAGCATTCTAATTTCGAGTTCCGATTTTAGATTTATCATGTAATCTTTTTTGGCTCTTTCGCGGTCTTTTTCTTCCTGACGGTTTTGGCTCATCATAATAACCGGAGCTTGAAGCGCAGCCAAACAGGACAAAATCAAATTCAATAAAATAAACGGATACGGATCAAATCCTTTGTTTAAAAGCAAGTAAACATTTGCTGCAATCCAAATCATGATGAAGATAAAAAACGAAATTATAAACGTCCAACTTCCGCCAAAATCGGCTACTTTGTCGGCTACGACTTGTCCGAAAGTTCTGTTATCTGGTTCATCTTCTACTTTAGATACAAACGAGGTATCATCTGACATGGATTTTATTACATTTTTATGTAAATCAGATAGTTCACCAACTTCAGATTGTAAAAACTTTGAAATGTATTTTTCACGGTAAATATTTAACTCTTTACTGGCTATGAACTTGCTCGTGTCAAAATTGGGATGCTCTTCTTTAATCAAATTCAAAACAGGAAGACGAATGTCGTTGCCCGAAATTTTATCTTTTACTGGAAATTCTAATCCCGAAATTTCACTTACAAATGTTGCTTTATCTTTCATCTTGCTAATTTACGTTATTTTGAACACAAAAAAACCTCACTTCAATAAAGAAATGAGGTTTCTATTAACTTTTTAAATCAATTATACTAAAGTAGCCGTTGAAGTAATTTCGGTATTGAATAATTTTGAAATTGGGCAATTTTCTTCGGCTTTAGATACCAATGCTTGAAAATCTTCATTTGAAATTCCGGGAATTTTTGCTTCAACTGTTAAGCGTGAACCGATAATCGAACCTGTAACCAAATTGATTTCGCATTTGGTTTGGATATTTTCTACTGTAAATCCGCCTTCTGTTAAAAATGCTGACAATTGCATTGTAAAACAACCTGCATGAGCCGCAGCAACCAATTCTTCTGGATTAGTTCCTACTCCTTCTTCAAAACGTGAATTGAATGAATATTGTGTATTGTTTAATGTTGTACTTTGAGTAGTAATAGAACCTTTTCCTTCTTTTACCGAACCTTGCCATTGGGCTGTTGCATTTCTTTTCATAATGTTGTGTTTTTAAATTTTTATCAAAGTTAAAAAATCATGCCCAATTGAATGTTATATAATTATTGTTATTTTAAATGAAAGGATAAGTTTTATCTTTTGGAAACTAATAAGTGATTTTTTTGTTTTTAACCACATAGAAATCATAGGATTTGGATTGTGAATAAAGTTGCTTCGCTTTTCATAGATTTCATAGCTATGCAAACTATAATTTATTTGTATTCATCCTATAAGCTCCAGTCAAAGTATAGTTATAAAAACTATGATTTCTATGTGGTTAAAAAAAACTTTTGTATTTAAAATCATTCATACAATTCCAACAACTTAGTAACCGTATTCCAATTTCTGATGGTTGCGGTAACGTTAAGTTTTTTCTCGATGTATTTTTGGTCTAAACGTGTTTTTCCTGCGCCGATGTCGTATTTTATGAAGATTCTGTTTCCGTCAATTACGGCTTCGTCGGGTTTGAATTGGCTTATTTTTAATTCGTTTATGGCGGAACTTGACAATTCTTTTGAAATAAAAGCTACGTACAACTTTTTAGTATCAACGTCTTTTTGTTTTAGAAACGGATTGTTTTTAAAACAAAACTCTAAATCGTTTTTACCAATTACAATTACAGGAACTTCGTGACCAAAGGTTTTGAAGATTTCTTGTTTGATTTTGAAACCAACTCCAAAAGCGCTTTCTTCCTCAGTTTCTACAAACACATTGCCGCTTTGGATGTAGGTTTCTACATTAGTAAACATTATGGCTTCTAAGGTAGTTTTGAGCGCATCCATTTTTATCATGTTGTGTCCTGAGACGTTTATTCCTCGAAGTAGTGCTAGGTGTTTCATGGTGTAAATGTAATGAAAAGATAAATCAAACCAACTTTACAAAATGCGGTGATTAAATAACTTATTAACCGCAAAAACGCGTTGATTAAATGAAATAATCACCGCAAAAATACCTTTTTTCAAAAAAAGATTGTATTTTTACCGCAAATACGCGGTGATTATGTACATACATCAACTTAAAAATTGGCCAAATTTTACTTGGGATTCAGACGAAGTAAGTACTTTACTTGGAGCTGTGCGTCACCAGCAAGGAAAAATATTGGGACAAATGCAAGCACTTGGTTTTGGGCAATTGGAAGAAAACATGTTAGTTGCCTTAACTATGGACGCGCTAAAAACCAGCGAAATAGAAGGCGAATTTTTGCATCCTGAACAAGTACGTTCTTCAATAGCAAGACGATTGGGCATAGAAATAGCTGGCGCAATAAAAGCAGAAAGAGATGTGGAAGGCGTTGTAGAAATGCTGTTAGACGCAACTCAAAACTACAACAAACCACTTACAGAAGAACGCTTATTTGATTGGCATGCTGCTTTATTTCCAACAGGAAGAAGTGATATGCACAAAATAATAACTGGCGCATGGCGTGATGGCAAAATGCAAGTAACTTCGGGCGCAATGGGAAGAGAAATACTACATTTTGAAGCACCAAACGCCGAAAAATTGCCAACCGAAATGAAACTTTTTTTAGATTGGGTTCAAGACGAACACAAACTTGATAAAGTACTAAAAGCGGCATTAGCGCATTTGTGGTTTGTAACAATACATCCATTTGATGATGGAAATGGTCGTATCGCTAGAGCGATAAGCGATATGCTTTTGGCGCTAGATGATGAAAGTCCGCAACGTTTTTATTCGATGTCGGCGCAAATACAAATAGAGCGAAACACCTATTATTCGTTATTAGAAAGCACGCAAAAAGGCGATTTAGATTGCACCGAATGGATGGTTTGGTTTTTAAATTGCTTACTGCGTTCGATGAAACAAACCGACGAAACGATAGCCAAATCTAGAATGCGCACAAAATTTTGGGAAGTTAATAAAACTACCGTTTTTAATGTACGCCAACAAAAAATACTACAATTGCTTTTGGATGATTTTTTTGGAAATCTCAATGTTTCTAAATATGCCAAAATAACCAAAACCTCCACCGATACTGCTTTGAGAGATTTGCAAGACTTGGTTAAAAAAGACGTTTTAGAGCAAGTTGGTGCTGGTAGGAGTACTTGTTATAGGGTTAGGTGAAATGAGTTTAGTTTTATATTAATCCTAACTGTTTGGCAATATCTTTTTTGTATTTTTCAAAAGGCTCATTTGTATTTTCTTTTTCAAAAATAACAGAACCAAAAATTTGTTTTTTTAATGTTTCTTTATCAATTGAAATATTATTAACATGGAATATTTTCTCAATTTCATCTAATTGAGAATCTGAATATATTTTTCTTTTTCTAATTAATTCATTAGAAATTTCATTATGAAATTCATATCTTCCTTCCAAATTAAACATTTGAATAAACTTATCAAAATCTTTTTCATTAGCTAGATTAGTTAATTCAATCTCAACAATATCTTTATTGTTATCAATATATTCTTCAACATTATATTTTAATTTAAATTCTAACTGTTGATCTAAATTAAACATTTCGGATGACGGCGAAATTTTATGCAAATTATCTAAACTATCAAATTCCATTTGACCCTTAAATTTTGTGTTGCAAGAATAACAAGATGGAATTAAATTAAACAATGAAATTGATAAATAAGGATATTTACTCTTTTGCAAAAAATGATCTAAAGTAAAATGATTTTTTTTCTTATCTTTAACACTAAAAGAATTTATAAAATCTATATTGCAAAAATGGCATGTTTTAAGATTATAAGTTATTTTATTTTTTTTTAATTCATTATTTTCATTGTTTATAAAACCAATAATTTTGTCAAAAATAGTTTTATTTTCATATGGGGATTTAATTGAGTTAGAGATAATATTAAGTTTCCTTTTTATACTTGAATTAATTTCATTTCTCTTTTTAGTTAATCCTTTATTTAAGTTTTCTCGTTTTAATTTATCTTTCTCTTCTTTTGGAGTTAAGTTATTTAATGACTTTATTTTTTTATTATTATCAAAATATTTTTCAAAATATTCATCAATATATTTTAACTCATTTTGATCTACATTTATTCTTTTTAGTTCTAGAATAATAGTCTTTTTAATATATTTATTAAATGATTTAACAAATTTTACTAATTCATTAAAATCAGCAGTTAAAAGTTTTTTTAAATCCCAATTTTTATCAATTTTTTTAATTTCATTACAAATTTTAGATTGATATTTAATATTGGTAGAAACAACTTCAAAGTAAGCATTAATAAAAGTTTCTTTCTCTATTTCATTTCTGTAAGGATATTTAATTTTTTGCATTTTTTATTTTTTCAATTTCAATTAAACGGTTTTTAAGTTTTTCTTCTTCTATATCTAAATACGTTTTATCTCCAAAATGAAATCTTAATTCATCAATATGATTATTTAAAATTTTTCTGACATAATCCTCACCTATTAGATTGATTATTTCTTTAAACAAAGCTAAATCAACATCAAAAGTTTCTGGCTTTTCTTTTAGCTCAATATTTTTTTTATAAAACTCTAAGAAATTATTAATTTGAGAAATTACAAATTCTCCTTTTGTATTTGAAATAAAAAAACCGTCTGTTAACATTTGATGTATATTTTCACCAAAAGTATTATCGCCTCTATATTCTCTTGGTTTAGTCTTCTTATCTTCATTAACTTCTAATAACATTACATTTTGTTTTGGAATATCTGATAAAATAAAAGGTGAATGAGTTATGAAAAGAATATTTATTCCTTTAATATTTTTTAAATTTGCATTTTCAATACTTTTTAAAATATAATCAACGAATTTTCTTTGATATTCAGGATGAAAATATAATTCGATTTCTTCAAGAATAATGTTTACATAATCATATTTAATTGTGCCTTTGGTCGCTTTTACTGAATTTAAATTATTCAAATGATAAACAATTGAGCTAACAGAATGAATCAACTGCTTTTCACCTGAACTTAGACTATCTAATTTAATTATTGATTTATCTTTATCATTATTTAATAAAATATCAATCTCAAAAAATGGTGGAGGAAGGATTTCAATTAAGGGTAAATCATTATCCTTTGAAATTTTATTTAAATCATCTGACAAATCATTTAAAGAGATATTTGAAAGACCTTCATATTTTTTCCAAACTTGATCATAAAATCTTATATAATTAATAGTTTGCATTAACTTATTAGTTATGTGACTTCTATTCTCAATCTTATTGATATGATTAATAAATTCATTTAAATTGTTGTTATGAAGCCCATCAATGAATTTATTATAATCGTTATATTTATAACAAATACCAATTATCTTATACAACAGATAAATTTTGACTTTATAAATATTAAAAATTTTATCCGAAAGATTGAATGACTTTTCTACTTCATTATATAAGTTTTCAATTTGAGTAAATGCATGAGTCTTCGTAAATGAATCATTTATTTCAAAAGTAAAATAACCATCTTTTGGTATATTTTTCCAAAATTCTTCTTTTTTTATTTCTTTTTGAGATTTATCAGTTATTTTTTCAATTTCTTCATCCAATACAAATAATTCTTTATCACCAACATATTTTTTCTTAAAAAACCTAAAATCTTTTGTTTTCTTTTCAGTAAAATTTAATTCAAAAGCAGAAATGTTATCACCAATTTTACGGAAATCTAGATTATTACTTTCAATTGGCTTTAGGAGATTGACTAATAATCTTTGTTTTAAAAGAAATTGCTCATTATTTACATCAATAATACCTGCCAATCCGTTATCATTGCTTTCTCTTTTTGGATTGATTACAATTGGTATTTGATAAGAATCATTTTTATGAAATAATTCATCTATCCAAACACCAATTTCTAATGAATTATATGCATAAATTGAATAATTAATTACCTCAGTGTAAAAAAAATCTTTTAAATTAAATTTCTTTAAATTTCCACCAACATTAATTTGTGTAGGATTTTCAAAAATGTTTTCTTTTATTTTTATGACAAAAAAAATGTTATCCTTTAAATAAAAAAACTCACAGTTTATTTTTTTATCACTTTTTTCTTTTGCCAACCTTAAACTTGCAGATGTATTAAGTTCTTTACCTTTTAATTGATAAGACAATTGGTTCAAGCAAACAATCAACAACTCTACCAAAGCACTTTTTCCACTTCCATTTTTCCCAACAATCGCAGAAATATTTATCTTATCACTATACAAGTTTTCAGGTACACTTAATTTATACTGAATTTTTTTTACCTCAACATATTTATCAAAATCAACAATTTTATTTTCACTTTTATCCTGAAACTCGTAATCATTATAAAACTGATAAACTTGATTCTCTTTCAAATTCTTTAAAAACTTTTCATTACATCCTTCAAGTGGTCGAATCGCTAATAATTTAAAACTCATATCCTTTCTATTTTCCTCAAATTTATAAAATTAAAATTTCTAGTAATAACGGTTTTCCGCATTTGCTCAATATTTATTTATCTTATTGTAAAATAACTCCTTTTTTTCTTGTTATACCTAACAGGTTAAAAAAAACCTGTTAGGATAAAACAAACCAATACATTATTTTTGCCTCATGGGAAAAAAGAAGACAGACAAAGTTATATTTGAAAATGTTACCGTGCTTGATGCTGGTGCCAAAGGTGTTTCGGTTGCTAAAGCACCAGAAGGACAAGTAATTTTTATACCAAACGTTGTGCCCGGCGATGTGGTTGATGTGCAAACTTTAAAGAAACGCAAGTCGTATTTTGAAGGTAAAGCCATTAAATTTCATTCGTTTTCTGAAAATAGAATTGAACCTGTGTGCCAACATTTTGGCGCGTGTGGCGGTTGCAAATGGCAGAACATGAAGTATGATCAACAGTTATTCTATAAAAATCAGGAAGTTTATAACAACCTAAAACGCATCGGAAAAATTGAATTGCCTGCTTTTGAACCGATTCTTGGTTCGGAGAAACAATTGTTTTATAGAAATAAAATGGAATTCGGGTTTTCGGATACGCGTTGGTTGAACGAAACCGAAATTCAAAGCGACGATTTATCGTTGAGTAAAAATCCGGCACTTGGTTTTCATATTCCTAGAATGTGGGACAAGATTCTAGATATTGAGAAATGTCATTTGCAAGAAGATCCATCTAACGACATTCGTAATTCGATTAAAGAATTTGCAGTTGCTAACAACATGACTTTCTTTAATGCACGAAATCATGAAGGTTTGTTGCGAACGTTGATGATAAGAACGGCTTCGACTGGCGAAATTATGGTTTTGATTCAGTTTTTTGAAAACGACAAAGTCAATCGCGAGTTGTTGATGAATTTTATACATGAGAAATTTCCGCAAATTACGTCGTTGCAATATGTGATTAATAGTAAGGCAAACGACACTTTATACGATCAAGACATCAAACTATATAAAGGTAGCGATTATATTTTGGAAGAAATGGAAGGTTTGAAATTTTCTATTAACGCCAAATCATTTTACCAAACCAATTCTGACCAAGCCTACGAATTATACAAAATAACTCGTGAATTTGCAGGATTGACTGGAAACGAAGTGGTTTATGATTTATATACCGGAACTGGAACTATTGCGCAGTTTGTTTCTAAAAAAGCAAAAAAAGTAATTGGTGTTGAAGCCGTTCCAGAAGCGATTGCCGATGCTAAAGAAAATGCCAAACGCAATGAAATTACCAATTGTGAGTTTTATGTTGGTGATATGAAAAATGTGTTCAATGACGATTTTATTGAAAAACACGGTAAACCAGACGTAATCATCACCGATCCACCAAGAGACGGAATGCATAAAGATGTAGTGGAAATGTTATTAAAAACTGGTGCTCCAAAAATTGTGTATGTAAGTTGTAACTCGGCTACGCAAGCGCGAGATTTGGCTTTGATGGACGAAATGTATAAAGTTACTCGTGTGCGACCTGTAGATATGTTTCCGCAGACGCATCATGTGGAAAATGTTGTACTTTTGGAACTTAAGAAATAGTAATCAGTGTTCGGTTGTTAGTATTTAGTTTATGTAGATTGAAATTAAATTTTATGAAAAAGATATTTTTATTATTGTCAATTGTATTTGCTTTTTCTGGTTGTGAGAAGGACGATATTTGTGATGCAAATACGCCAACTACGCCGAGATTGGTAATTGAATTTTATAATTACTTAACGGTAACTCAAACATTGAAAAATGTAACAAACTTGAGGGTTTCATCTACATCAGTTGTTGCTAATATTGACAAAACAGCCGTTAGCAAAATTCAAGTACCATTGCAAACTAATACAGAAACTACTACATTACTTTTTATACAAAATGGTTCTGATTTAGATTTGACAAATAACAATACTGATATTCTTACTTTTAATTACAAAACTTATGATGTCTATGTTTCAAGAGCGTGTGGATTTAAAACGTTATTTAATTTAGACCCAGCTGATCCAATAACAAAGTCAGAACCTACAATTCCAGATGGAGCTTGGATAAAAAATATTGTCGTTGTAAAACCTAATTTAGAATCTGAAAATGAAGTCCATGTTAAAATATACTTTTAGTTTATTGCTTGTCTTGGGATCACTTTTAGGACAAGCGCAAGAGGTTAAAACTACCGAAAAAAACAGTATTAAAGTCGACAGCATTAAGCCAAAAACAGAACGATATGGACTTAGAATTGGTGTTGATTTATTTAAATTATCACGTTCTTTTTTCGAGAAAGATTACCGCGGATTAGAATTGGTTGGTGATTTTAAAATAACCAGAAAGTATTTTATTGCTGCAGAAATTGGTAACGAAAACAAAACTGTAGAAGATACCAAATTGAATTTTTCTACAAAAGGAACTTATCTAAAAGCTGGATTTGATTACAATGCCTACGAAAATTGGTTGGGAATGAACAACATGATCTATGTGGGAATGCGCTATGGTGTAAGTTCATTTAGTCAAACTTTGAATTCGTATTCTATCTATAATCCGAATCCTTATTTTGGTGAAGCACCAGTAAGAGAAGTAGGTGAAAAATTTAGTGGATTATCCGCACAATGGATTGAAGTTGTAGCCGGAATTAAAGCTGAAATTGTTCCTAATTTATATGTTGGATTCAGTGTAAGATTAAATAATCTGGTAACAAATAAAAAACCAGAAACATTTGACAACCTATATATTCCTGGATTTAACAGAACTTATAACGGAAAATTTGGTGCCGGATTTAACTATACTATTTCCTACTTTGTGCCATTGTACAAAACCACAATAAAACCTAAAGAAAAAGCTAAAAAACAGTAGTTAATTGCAATTATTTTAGTTCTCTAATTCCTTTAAGGAAAATCCATTTCATAAATAACTTTTCGCCATCTTTGGTTCTGACGGCTTGAAATTTAGGCGCCAAAACTGTTCCTACAACGAAGGCAATTAAAGGAACCCAAAGCCCTTTTAAAGTTGTAAAAGCGCCCACGAGGTAGCGAACCGCAATAAACAAAATTGCAAAACTAATCAATTGATAAACAAATGCTTTGGTCTTTTTACCCATTTTTTTATAACTACTTAGATACTTTAATTTTTTTGTATTTTACTATAAAAACTATTTCTTAATTAATCGTTTACTAACAGCTTGATCATCTTGAGTTTTTATTTCAACTATGTAATTTCCGTTTGTAATATTGTCGATGTTAATTTTTTCATCATATCTAGATGTTCCATAACTAACAATTCTACCTGTTAAATCTAAGATTTTATAGTTAAAAACATCATTCATACCTTTATTATTTGCAATAATAATAGTGTTAGTTGATGGATTTGGATACAAAGAAATATTTTTATCAAAATTGTCAACATCATTAGAAGACAATGTTTGATTGATTACCATAGTTCCATCTGCACATCCTGTATGAACCCAACCAGTAAAAGGCGGTAATAAACCAGCAGGAACTGCACTATTACTAAAACCATCATCTGTAAGATCACCATCTGCATACAAAACCCATTTTACTCCATCATAACCAACTCCTATAACAATTGGAGTGCCACCAAAATTAAAAGTTTGCGCATAATTATTTTTACCATTAACCAATCCTGTATAGCTATAAGTACCACTTACATCAACACAATCTCCGGTTATGACAACGTTAATTGGAGCTTGGGCATTTGCAGTATTTTGATTAAAAAAAATAACAACAAGAATTAAAATAATTTTTTTCATGAATTTTATTATTTAAAATTAATATGAATTTTAAGAGTACTGATTTAATGTCTTAACGTTTATTTTCGCACTAAACTACTCTTCCTCTTTTTCAATCTGAAATTTAGTTCGTTTACTGCCTTCGTACATTTCGTATTTTACAAGTCTTGCTTCTAAACTTCCGTTGAAAAGTTTAATTTTTCTTGAAGGTTTAAGTCCAACAAATTTTAGTGCTTCTAGGTTAGCAGTAATAAACCATGCGTTTGTACCAGGATAATTTTGCTTCATAGTATCACCCATTTCTCTATAAAAACGTTCCAAATCTACGTCCAAACGTTCTCCATAAGGCGGATTATAAACCATTTGCAACGGACCAGAAGTTTCTTTTTTAGTATCAAAGAAATTTTGTTGTTCTATCGTAATATAATCATCAAGATTAGCATTTTTGATATTTGCTTTAGCTTTTTCTACAGCACTTGGCGCTTTGTCATATCCTTTTATAGTATAATGAAATTCGCGTGTTCGTTTCATTAAAGCATCAATAATTTGATCAAATAAATCATTATCCCAATCGTTCCATTTTTCAAATGCAAATTCTTTTCTGTTGATGTTTGCTGGAATATTACATGCAATCATCGCTGCTTCGGCTAGAATAGTTCCTGAACCACACATTGGATCTAGCAAATGGGTTTTTCCATCCCAACCAGCAAGCAATAACATTCCTGCGGCAAGAACTTCGTTTATTGGAGCAATATTGGTTGCAGTTCTATAACCACGATGGTGCAAAGAAGCGCCAGAAGTATCTAATGCAACTGAAACTTGGTCTTTATCAATATGAATGTTAATTCTTAAATCGGGAAAATCTTTGTCTACACTTGGGCGAACGCCAGTTTTATCACGAAATTGATCTACAATGGCATCTTTTGCTTTTTGAGAAACAAATTGCGAATGTTTAAAATTTTCTGAGTGAATTGTAGTATCAATTACAAAAGTTTGGTTGGCATTCAAATATTTGCTCCAATCAATACCTTGAATACCTTTATACAACAAAGCATCTGTTTTAGCCCTGAAGTAATATATTGGTTTTAATATCTTTAGGGCAGTTCTTAGCGATAAATTGGCTTTGTACATAAAACCTTTATCACCTTTAAAACCCACCATTCTTGTTCCTATTTCAACTTCCTGTGCTCCTAATTGTTGCAATTCTTTGGCTAATATTTCTTCAAAACCAAAGAAGGTTTTGGCAACCATTTTAAAATTTTCCATTTTCAATATCAAAATTCAATTGCAATTGCAAAATTCAATTGCAATTTCAATAATTAACTAAATTCCAAACTTGGAATAACTTCTGCAAAAATACACTAAATTTGCACGCTAGAAATTATATGAACAAGAATTAATGTCAAATATAGATAAACCAGAAACTCGCAACCTTAAACTCGCAACCAATAACTGGTTTGCTTCGTGGTTCGACACGCCTTATTATCACATTCTTTACAAAGATAGAAATTATCGTGAAGCTCAGATTTTTATGGATAATTTGACACATTATTTAAATCTTCCCGAAAAATCAAAAGTTTTAGATTTAGCTTGTGGCAAAGGCCGTCACTCTATTTATTTAAACCAATTAGGATTTGACGTTATTGGTGCCGATTTATCAGAAAACAGTATTGCAGAAGCTAATAAAAATGCCAACGACACCTTGCATTTTCAAGTTCATGACATGCGCGAACCGTTTGAAGATAAATTTGATGCAATATTTAATTTATTTACCAGTTTTGGCTATTTTGAAAAAGATGAAGACAACCTAAAAACATTGGTTGCCATAAAAGAAAGTCTAACCGAATACGGATTTGCTGCTATAGATTTTATGAACGTTCATCAAGTGATTCCAAATTTGGTTCCTTCAGAAATTAAAACCGTTGACGCTATAGATTTTCACATAAAACGATATGTAGAAGACAATCATATTATAAAAGAAATAGCATTTGAAGACCAAGGTGAGAAATTTCATTTTACCGAAAAAGTAAAAGCATTAACGCTAGAGGATTTTCAAAAAATGATGGACGACGCCGGAATATTTCTATTGGACACTTTTGGAGATTACAAGTTGAAAAAATACCATAAAAATACCAGCGAACGATTGATTATGATTTTTAAATAAGAAAGAATATAGATTTTAGCATAATGAATTACATTTTACCATTATTATCGGTTCTTTTAGGATACATCATTGCCATTGGATTGCGACCAAAAGCTAAAAAGAATTTAAAATTGCTTTTGGCTTTTAGTGGTTCATTTTTACTTTCATTAACCGTGATGCACTTGCTTCCAGATGTGTATGAAAGTCATAATTCTAGAGTTGGAATTTTTATTATGGTTGGAATTTTATTCCAAATCATTTTAGAATTTTTCTCAAAAGGTGCCGAGCATGGTCACGTTCATGGTCATGACAAAATGGTTCAAATGCCATGGTTACTGTTTATTAGTTTGTGTATTCACGCTTTTTTAGAAGGTTTTCCGGTTGGCCATCACCACGATTTGGCTATTGGCATTGCAATTCACCACTTTCCTATTGCAATTATCCTAACTACATTCTTCTTAAATGCCGAATTAAATAAAACTGCTTTGTTTTTATTCATGCTAACTTTTGCAGTAATGACGCCATTAGGAACATTAGTTTCAGATAGTTTTCAGCTTTTAAATCAATATTATACCGAAATTACAGCTGTTGTAATCGGAATATTATTCCATATTTCATCAACAATTATTTTTGAAAGTAGCGAAGGACATAAGTTTAATATTGCCAAGATTTCGATGATTATTTTAGGTATTCTCTTGGCTTGTTTTTTGTAAAATATACAAGCAAAAAACTTTGTATCTTAGTGCCTCAGAATCTTAGAACTTTACTATGAACTTCACAAAAACAACAGAGCAATCCTCCAAATACGAACATTTAGAAAAAATGTCGGTTGCACAATTGCTGCAAAACATCAATAACGAAGATAAAACCGTTCCGTTAGCCGTTGAAAAAGCACTACCTCAAATTGAAATTTTGGTTTCTAAAGTTGTAGAAAAAATGAAACTTGGAGGCAGACTTTTTTATATTGGCGCTGGAACTTCTGGCCGATTGGGAATTGTTGATGCTTCAGAATGTCCGCCAACTTTTGGAGTGCCATTCGATTTGGTAAACGGAATTATTGCTGGTGGTGACAAAGCCATAAGAAGAGCTGTAGAAAATGCCGAAGACAATACAACGCAAGCCTGGATGGATTTGCAGGAACAAAATATTGCTGAAAATGATGTTGTAATTGGCATTGCTGCATCAGGAACTACGCCTTATGTAATTTCGGGATTAGAACGATGCAATGAAAACAATATTACTACAGGTTGTATTACTTGTAATGAAGGAAGTCCGTTGGCGTTAACTGCTCATTTCCCGATTGAAGTTGTAGTTGGACCCGAATTTATAACAGGAAGTTCCCGAATGAAAGCTGGAACGGCACAAAAACTGGTTTTAAATATGATTTCAACAGCTACCATGATACAACTCGGAAAAGTAAAAGGCAACAAAATGGTTGACATGCAATTGAGTAATGAAAAATTGGTTGATCGTGGTGTTAAAATGATTATGGGAGAAATTCCTGTAACTTATGAAAAAGCAAGTGAATTATTAAAAACGTTTGGAAGCGTTCGCAAGGCAGTTGATGGATTTAACAACAATTAAATGATTGATTTTTTAATTTCAAATAAAAATTTTGTGATTTATCTAACTTTAGGATTTATCTTCTTGATTATTGGATTATTTCAAAACCAAAAAACAGATTCTATTAGAAAAAACGGAATTGCAACTAAAGGTGAAATAATAAGTTATAGCCCTGAAAAAAGTTATTCTACAGACAGAACTACAACTTACTATTATCCTGTAATTAAATTTACCGATTCAAAAGGAGTTGCTAGGCAAATTAAACATTCGATAGGAACTTCACTTAAACCTTATAGAAATTTACCTTACTCATTAAAAATATATTATATAGAAAATGATGGTAAAATAGATATTATAACAGATAGCAAATTAGACGATATTATCCCTATGGGTTTTATAATTATTGGAATTTGTATCGTAATTACCAATCTGTTTTTATATTTTTATAGCATTTAAAAAAGATATTTCAATTAAAAAACTAAACTATGAAAAAACTATTTTTAGCACTAACCATTTTATTATCTATAACTTGTTTCTCTCAAGAAATAACATTGGAAAAAGGAAAATATTATGTAAACGGAAAGCAAATTTCTACACGAGAAACCAAACAATTATTGATAACTAATTATAAAGCATTAAGCCGGTTTAAATCGGGATTGAGTAAAGAATCTACTGGTGGTTTCTTGATAGGATTTGGAGGTGCATTGGTGGTAACCGATTTAGTAGTAGGTTTAGTTTCTGATGTAAATTATCCAACAATTGCTACCTATATTGGCGCTGGAGCTTTAATTGCATCCATACCGATTTTATCGGGCAAGAATAGAAAAATAAAAGAAGGAATCGATATTTACAACGAAGGATTAAAAAATCCTGGTACAAGCAATTCCAATTTAGAACTTAATTTCATAGCCAATCAACACGGATATGGAGTACAAATTCGATTTTAAAAATGGCAACCAACAAAGATTTATTAGCTAAAGGTGTAAAATATTTATTTGGTGCTTTGCCCTTAATGTTTATTGGTCCAAGCGTAATGTACAATGCTTTTATGAACAAGCATACCAACTGGCATTATTTGGTTTTAGTAATTGGATGTGCCATATGTATAACCTCAGTATTTCTAGCATTTAAAGGTTTAAAAACAATGACTGACGCTCTTTTCAATGATAAATAATTTCTATTTAGAAAGCACGAAAAAGCAATTTCTCTATTACAAGTTATTGGGAGAAAAAGCAATGGAACAGTTACAACCAGAGCAATTGTATGTTTCAGTGAATGAAGACACCAATTCTATTGCTACAATTATTAAACATCTTTCGGGCAATATGCTTTCGCGTTGGACTGATTTTTTAACTTCCGATGGAGAAAAAGAATGGCGCAATCGTGATGACGAATTTGAAAATACTATCAAAACAAAAGAAGAACTGCTAAAAGTGTGGAACGACGGTTGGGATTGTTTTTTAAATGCCATAAATTCATTAACACCAGACCAGCTAACTGATATTATTTATATTAGAAACGAAGGTCATACTATAGTTGAAGCGATAAACCGTCAATTGGCACATTATCCTTATCATATTGGTCAAATTGTATTTTATGCTAAAATGCTAAAAAAGGAAGAATGGACAAGTCTTTCTATTGCGAAAAACAATTCTAAAAATTATAATGCCAATAAATTTTCTAAAGATAAAAGCATCAAGAATTTTACTGATGACGAAGTACAAAAATTAAAATAAAAAAAACAATTTCAATGACAATTTCAAAATCCAAATATCAATTATTTCTATTATTTTTATTTTTCATACTGCTTTTCTCTTGCCAAAAACAACCCGAATGCAACACCAAAGATTTTAAAACTGGTACATTTGAGTTTGCACAAACAATTAATGGTAAAAAAGAAATTACCACATTTGAAAGAACAGACAAACTACAAATAGAAACCTATAATGGTAGAACCGATACTGCTTCTGTGCGTTGGGTAAACGATTATGAATTTATTTTACAAAAATTACATCCAAGAAATAGAGCCGAAAAAAAAGCCATTTCAATGAAATTTTTAACAACCAAAGACAAAACCTATACTTTTGAATATTCTTTTGTTGGTGAAACTAAAAAACAACAAGGAAGTGTAACAAAAATTAAATAATTACGTAAAACTATTTTATAATTTAAACTTTTACCAATAATGATCGAATTAATTTCAAATCCAAATGCATGGGTTGCTTTACTAACATTAACTTTTTTAGAAATCATTCTAGGAATAGACAACATTGTTTTCTTGTCTATCGTTTCTGGTAAACTAGAAGAAAAAGACCAACCCAAAGCACGTAGAATAGGACTTTTATTGGCAATGGCATTCAGAATTTTATTACTTTTTGGAATCACTTGGGTATTAAGCTTGCAAGAAACAATTTTAGCTATAGATTGGGGATTTTTTGAAGCACACATTACTGGACAAAGTTTAATAATTTTTGGTGGCGGAATGTTCCTTTTGTATAAATCGGTTTCAGAAATTCATCACAAGATGGAAGGTGAAGAAGAATCTACTTCAGGAAAAGCGGCATCTAGCCTTTCTAAAGCAGTAATTCAAATTGCACTTTTAAACATCGTTTTTTCATTTGACAGTATTTTAACAGCAATTGGAATGATAAGCATGAAATCGCCTATCGAAGGTGGTTTTGGACCAGAAGGTGCCATAATAATTATGATTCTAGCCGTAGTAATTTCAATTGTTATCATGATGATTTTTGCCGGACCAGTTTCTAAATTCGTCAACGAACATCCTACTATTCAAATACTAGGATTATCCTTTTTGATATTAATTGGAGTGATGCTACTTGCTGAAGGTTCGCATTTAGCACATTTCAAATTTGGAAACGACACCGAAGTTGGTATTATTCCAAAAGGATATTTATATTTTGCCATTTTCTTCTCACTTTTTGTAGAGTTTTTAAACATAAAAATGCGCAAAAATAACAAACCAATAGTATTAAAAAACAGTAAAATTATTGACAAAGAACTAGAAGATAATGATTTAACAGATTAACAAAAAGTAGTTACTGCTTTTTAATGATTGATAAATATTATTTATTTTAATACTATAAAAAATGCCATTTTCATAGAGTGGCATTTTTTATTTTCTATTTCTAGGCTACTTTTATATTCTATAAAAATAAAATCCTAAAACAACCCCAATTATCTAAAACAATTCAATAAATTTGCGCCTTATTTCAAAAATTTTGGCAAAAGAAATTGTAGTTATCATTGGCGGACCAGGAACAGGAAAAACAACTATCATAGACGGTTTATCAACCAAAGGATATTGCTGTTATCCCGAGATTTCACGCGAAGTTACCATGGAGGCAAAAAAGCAAGGAATTGAACAATTGTTTCTAGAAAATCCGTTATTGTTTAGCGAATTATTATTAGAAGGAAGAAAAAAACAATTTAACAACGCCACTATCGAGCTTCATGAAATTGTATTTCTAGATCGAGGAATTCCAGATGTTCTTGCCTACATGCATTATATAGGCGACAGTTATCCATCTTTCTTTGACCATGCTTGCCGCGAACATGTGTACACAAAAATATTTATTCTTCCGCCTTGGGAAGAAATTTATGTAAGTGACGATGAGCGATATGAAAATTTTGAACAAGCACGATTAATTTACAATCATCTTACAGAAACCTATCAAAAATATGGTTACAACTTAATTGAAGTACCAAAAGGAACTGTTGAAGAAAGAATAGATTTCATTTTAGAAGTTTTAAAGTAAGTATTTAATGACACGACTTAAACTTGAGGAGACGTCAGCATTGGTTTTTGAAAAACTAGATTTAGAAATTAAAAATCTACATATTGAAAAAGAAAGTCAAGATTATTTTGCTGCTAATTTTGATTTAAATAATCTTAAAATAATTTTTAGAGAAGCTAAAATAACACCTACCAAAATTGGTCAATTTGTAACATTATGGAAACGTATTGATGGAGTAATTGAACCTTTTTCTACTTCCGATAGTTTTGATTTAGTTGTTATTAATACAAAAACAGCAACCCATTTTGGACAATTTGTGTTTCCAAAATCGCTTTTAGAACAAAAAGGATACATTAAAAGTTTATCTAAAAAAGGAAAACTAGGTTTTAGGATATACCCATCTTGGGACAAAACGCTGAACAAACAAGCGCAACAAACTCAAAAATGGCAACTCAATCACTTTTTAGAAATTCCAGTAAATTTATCAGAAGCAAAGTCACTTTACTCACAAAATCTAGAAACAAAGTAGTCAAAGCAATTCAATTTAAATAGTTTTTATCTTGAAGATGTATAAAAAGACTTTTCACTTTATTGACGAAATTCAAGAGTAAATTAGACTAAGTAATTGTAGTACTATTTTTTTTCAAGGTATCTAAATTGGTTGATTTCTAGATTTAAGCAATGATTGTAGTTACAATTAGTTACAACCAAAGGATATTAATTCAATTATATTTTATGTTTTTAGTACTTTTACTAAATATTCCTAATTTTCAATTATTAATTTGCAATTAATTAAAATGTCTAAACCGTTAGAAATCCTTCAAAAATATTGGAATCACGATGCGTTTAGAACTCCGCAAGAAGAAGTAATTGCTTCGGTTTTATCAGGAAAAGATACCTTTGTATTAATGCCAACTGGTGGCGGAAAATCAATTACATTTCAAGTTCCTGCAATGATGATGGATGGTATTTGTCTAGTAATATCGCCATTGATAGCCTTGATGAAAGATCAAGTTGCCAACCTTCACAATCGCGGAATTAAAGCCATAGCATTAACTGGTGGAATTCATCAAGATGAGATAATTGATTTATTAGACAATTGCGAATTTGGAAATTTCAAGTTTTTATATGTTTCGCCAGAGCGATTGCAGAACGATTGGATTCTTGAACGAATTAAAAATCTTCCTGTAAATTTAATTGCTGTTGATGAAGCGCATTGTGTTTCGCAATGGGGTCACGATTTTAGACCGGCCTATTTAAAAATTTCGAAACTTAAAGAATATTTCCCTAAAATTCCATTTTTGGCTTTAACTGCATCGGCTACAAAAAGAGTTCAAGAAGACATTATAGCGCAGCTAGAACTTGAAAAACCAGCAGTTTTTACTAAATCTTTTGCAAGAGAAAACTTAGCATATATGGTGTTTAATGTAGAAGACAAACTGCATTTAATGGAGCAAATTTTAAAAAAAAACAAACAACCATCAATCATTTATGTTACTAATAGAAAAGCGTGTACCGATACCGTTAGACAATTACAATCGTTAGGTTTTTCTTCAACTTACTATCATGGTGGCTTATCGTCTAAAGAAAAAGACAATCACATGAAACTGTGGATGGATGAAAAAGTACAAATTATGGTTGCTACTAATGCTTTTGGGATGGGAATTGATAAAGCCAATGTAAAAACAGTATTACATTTACATATTCCGCCCAATCTAGAAAATTATTATCAAGAAGCTGGACGAGCAGGAAGAAATGGAGAAAAGGCATTTGCTGTTTTACTAACAAATCCTTCCGATGTAATTCATGTTGAATCGCAATTTTTAAGTATCCTATCTGATAAAGCATTTCTAAATTTGGTGTTTTTAAAACTATGCAACTATTTTCAAATTGCTTATGGCGAAGGAATTGACGAAAAGTTTAACTTCAATATTAATCACTTTTGTACAAAATACAGTTTGCCAATAGTAAAAGTATATAATGCGCTACAATTTCTAGACCGACAGGCAATAATCAATTTATCGCAAGAGTTTTCAGAAAAAATTACCTTACAATTTATTATTCCGTCTAAAGAAGTCATGCGGTACATGAGTTTACATAAACAAGATGAAGAAATTATACTTACCGTTTTACGAAATAATCCTGGTATTTATGATTCACAATCGATAATTAATGTTTCACTAATTGCTAAAAAATCTAACAGTGACGAAAATAAAGTTATGGCAATTTTACACAAGTTACATGAAAAGCAAGTTATAGAATTGCATGCCAAGAATAACGATGCAACCATTACTTTTAATGAAGTTCGCGAAGATGAACGAACCATAAATAGAGTTGCAAAATATCTAGATGTGCAAAATAAACTGAAAATAAGTCAATTAAAATCGGTTGTAGATTATATTAAGGAAGACAAAATTTGTAAGAATAAATTGCTATTAAACTACTTTGGAGAAACAATAGCAAAAGATTGTGGTGTATGTTCGTATTGTATTTCTAAAAAAAAAACTAAAACCAATTTTGCTATCTTACATGAAAAAATTATTGGATTACTTGAAATTCAAGAATTAGATTCTAGAGATATTCAAAAGTTGACAAAATATCCAAAAGACGATGTTATCTTTGCGCTTCAAAATTTATTAGAAACCGATAGTATAATCGTAAAATCAAATAATAATTACTCAATAAAGATTCAGAAATAATTCAGCACACATGGAAAAATTAAAAATCGTTTTTATGGGAACACCAGAATTTGCTGTTGGCATTTTGGACACCATAATTAAAAATAACTACGATGTTGTAGGCGTTATTACTGCTGCAGATAAACCTGCTGGTCGTGGACAAAAAATAAAATATTCGGCAGTAAAAGAATATGCATTAGAACACAATTTAAATTTATTACAACCCACCAATTTAAAAGAAGAAAGTTTTTTGGCTGCACTAAAAAGTTTAAATGCCAATTTACATGTTGTTGTAGCATTTAGAATGTTGCCCGAAGCGGTTTGGAAAATGCCAAAACTAGGAACTTTTAATTTGCATGCCTCGCTCCTACCTAATTATCGTGGAGCAGCACCAATAAATTGGGCAATAATAAACGGAGAGACTAAAACAGGTGTAACGACTTTCTTTATTGATGACAAGATTGATACTGGCGCAATGATACTTAGTAAAGAAACGCCAATAAAAGCATTGGAAAGCGCAGGAGAATTGCACGATAGATTAATGAACTTAGGATGCGAAGCAGTAGTTGAAACCTTATTAATGATAGAAAAAGGAGCGGTTAAAACTACAATTCAAACCGATTCATCAGAAATCAAGACGGCTTATAAGTTAAACAAAGAGAATTGTAAAATAGATTTTTCAAAATCGGGCAAAGAAATTTATAATTTAATACGAGGATTATCGCCATATCCTAGTGCCTGGTGTTTCATAAAGGATCAAAATGAAGAATGGAATGTAAAAATTTATGAAGTAAAATTAACCACCGAACCACATGAATTAAGTATTGGTAGCATCGTTACTAGTAAAAAAGAAATTAAAATTGCAGTAGAGAATGGGTTTCTAGAAGTTATTAGTTTGCAGTTTCCTGGTAAAAAACGAATGACAAGTAGTGAATTATTGAATGGAATGGCACTTTCTATAGAAACAAAAGCCTTGTAAAGTATTGAAGTAAATAGGAATTTATTGTTTAAATATTAACTTTTATTAACAAAAAACGCTATTTATTAACAAATTACGTAAAAATGTCTTCAATCGCTTGTGTGGTCTGTATTTTCTACTAAATTTGTTATGATTAACAAAAATGTTTAACCAACAATTAATAACTATTATTATGAACAAATCAGAATTAATCGATGCTATTGCTGCTGATGCAGGAATTACAAAAGCTGCTGCAAAATTAGCTTTAGAATCATTTTTAGGAAACGTAGGTTCTACTTTGAAAAAAGGTGGAAGAGTTTCTTTAGTAGGTTTCGGTTCTTGGTCAGTATCTAACAGAGCTGCAAGAGACGGAAGAAATCCACAAACTGGAAAAACTATTAAAATCGCTGCTAAAAATGTAGTAAAATTTAAAGCTGGAGCAGAATTAGAAGGTTCTGTAAACTAATCTAGTTTCACTTTTGATATAGAAACCATTCGTTAAGGCGAGTGGTTTTTTTTTATAATAAAGTTTGGTTTTAAAACTTTTATTTGTACATTTAGTTAAAATTGTTAAAAAATGATATCAGAAAGACTACAAAAAGGCCAACTACTTATTGCAGAACCTTCTATTATTGGAGACTTATCATTCAATAGATCTGTTATTTTATTAGCCGATCACAATGAAGAAGGTTCGGTAGGTTTCATTTTAAATAAACCTTTAGATTATACCATAAGCGATTTATTACCCGAGATTGAAGCATCATTTAAAATATATAATGGTGGTCCAGTAGAGCAAGACAACCTCTATTTTATACATACAATTCCTGAACTTATAACAAATAGTATAGAAATATCTAATGGAATTTTTTGGGGTGGTGATTTCGAATTGACTAAGAGCTTAATAAATGAAGGAAAAATCAACAAAGAAGACATTCGTTTCTTTTTGGGTTATACCGGTTGGGGTGCAAATCAGCTAGAGGAAGAATTATTGGCAAATTCATGGATAATCACACACAACTCTTACCAATCATCAATTTTAAGTAAATCATCAAAACAATTTTGGAAAGAAAAAATAATTGAACTGGGTGGCGAATACATCATTTGGTCGAATGCGCCAGAAAATCCAATTCTAAATTAAAGCGTTTATACCCAGTAATAATTGATTGGACAAATCTGTTTTATATTCTTTTTTACGATATTTTGTTATAGGTTGAATTCCTACAATAACATTAGTAATAAATAATTCGTCGGCTTTTTGTAAATCAAATGGTGAAATTGCATCTTCAATTACTTCAATAGTTTCAATTGTTTTAGCTAATTGCAGCACTTGCTTTCTCATAATTCCATTGAGACAACCATCGGTTATAGAAGGAGTTATTAATTTATTTCCTAGCAACATAAATATATTTCCGTTTAAAGCCTCAACTACATTCTTTTCATTATTGAGCAACAGGCAGTTTTGCAAATCATTTTCATCGGCAAAAATACTTCCTGTAATATTGATCATTTTGTTAGTTGTTTTTATGGTAGAAAGCAACTGCTTGGAAATAAAAAAATCCTTATATAAATCAACTTCATAAATAGCATCCGAGAAAGAATATAAAGTAGCGTCTAGCGGAAAAACTTGGATTAAAAAAGATATTGTTCTAGTTTTTGGAAGGTAAAAACCACCATCATTTCTAAAAACTGTAAATCTTACACGTGCAGAATCTTGACAATCGTTAGCATTTGCAGTGTTCAAAATTTGTTCTTCAATATATTCTAATGTAAAGTTATCTGGAATTTGCATTCTTACAATTCTCATTGAAGACATTAATCTAAAATAATGATCTTCAAGAAAAAGGATTTTATTGTTAACAATTTTTAAAGTTTCAAAAACGCCATCTCCATAAAGAAAACTACGATTAGAATTTGATAAATTTGTTGAAGAAGAAAGGATTTGTCCGTTGTAATTAATCATAAAAAAGTCTCGTTAAAAAACGAGACAAATATAAGTTTAAAAAATGATTTTATGCAGAGCCAATAACATGTTTTAAATCGGAAACTTGATTTTCCCATAGTTGTCTAGATTCGTCAACTTCATCTTCTATTGCAAAATCGATAACCATTAAAGATACATCTTTGGTTATTTCATCTTCAAGAATTCTAAGTTCAAAAAAATAATCAGTATCTTTATTGTTCTCATCTAGCCACTTGAACTTAACTTTTTCACCCGATTTTTTAGAAACCAAACGTGCATTTTCTTCGGAATCATTCCATTCAAAAGTAAAATATTCACCTCTAGAGTTTACGCTATCGGCAAACCATTCTTGCAAACCTGAAGGTGTAGAAATATATTGATATAACAATTGTGGTGATGAATTTATGGGAAACTCAATTTCGTAACGTACTTTTGGATTCATGATCTAATTTTTGCGAAATATATATAATTTTTATTTAAAAATGCCTTAATGAAAAAAAATATTTTTTTTCATTATAAAATTTGGTCAATCTTATATTAGTCTTATATTTGCACCCGCAATGAAATTATACATTGACGCATTTTTGGCGAGGTAGCTCAGTCGGTTAGAGCGCAGGATTCATAACCCTGAGGTCGAGAGTTCAAATCTCTCTCTCGCTACAAGAAAACCCAAAGTTAATTCTTTGGGTTTTTTTTTGGTAAAATTTTTTATGATAATCGCATTTAATGGTCTGTTTTCTTCAAAAATAGATAATTTTGTTTTAGCAAGTTTTTTGTAAGAATTAATTTATTTTTTTACTTAAAAGTGCTTTTTGTCGATTTTATATGCTTTTTGTCGATATATATTTTTGTTTCAATTGACTTATTCTTTAGGTTTGTAGTTCAAAACCCTAATAGATTATGAAAAAATTTACTCTAATTTTTATCCTAACTATCTTATTTTCAAGCTCATTACTAGCTCAAAAAGATAGTTATTTAGAAAAAGCCAATCGTTATTTGAAAGAGAAAGGCGAAGTTATTTTTACTTTTAAAGCAACTAGTAAGGCACAATTTTTAGAACTTAATGAATTTCTATCTATTAGTCATAAACATGTTGACGAACAATTACTTGAAGTTGAAGCGTATGCAAACAAGGATCAATTTAAAAAATTCTTGGCTTATGGTTTATCTTACAAAGTAACAAAAGAAGACAACGAGATTGCGCAAGAAGACATGTCTAACTATAACAGAGCTGCAAATGCCTGGGATACAACTTGGGATGCTTATCCTAAATATTCAGAATATGTTGCCAAAATGCAATATTGGGCTACAACCTACCCTAGCTTGTGTACGCTACAAAGCATTGGAACTACTCCTAATGGTAGAAATCTTTATATTTTAAAAATTTCTGATAATGCTTCAACAGATGAAAAAGAGCCAGAATTTTTATATACATCGTCAATGCACGGTGATGAAATTACTGGATATCCAACAATGCTTCATTTTATAGATTATTTATTAACTAATTATGGTACTCTTGCCGAGATAACCAATCTAGTAAACGGAACAGAATTATACATTTGTCCCTTAGCGAATCCTGATGGATCTTATAAAACAGCTGGAAATGATGTGATGAACAGTACTGGAAATACAGCTACTAGAGCAAATGCTGCTGGAGTTGATATGAACAGAAACTACCCAGATTATATTGGTGGTATTCATCCAGATGGACTTGCATTTCAATCTGAAACGTTAAGTTTTTTAAATTTTGAGAGAACTAGAAACTTTGTTTTGGCTGCTAATTATCATGGTGGTGCAGAAGTTGTGAATTTTCCTTGGGATACTTCTACATCTGCTACTGGTGCTTCTGCAACAAATGTGCATCCACAAGACGCCTATTTTAGATATGCATCACAAGAGTATGCACAGTTGTGTCAAACAGCCGATGGGAATTTAAACTATATGGATGATGTATATGGTACGGGTCAATTTGCAGGAACAACCAATGGCGCAATATGGTATACCGTTAAAGGAGGTAGACAAGATAATAATAATTATTTTAATCATAATAAAGAAGTAACAATTGAAATTTCTGTTACTAAATTTCCAGCAGCATCCAATTTATTATTCCATTGGGATAGAAATAGACAAGCTTTATTAAATTTTGTTAAACAAGCAAGTTATGGATTACAAGGTGTTGTAACAGATGCAAACGGAAATCCAATTCACGCCAAAGTGTATGTGAGTGGAACATCTGATGGATTTGGTGCGTGGGTTGAAACATCTCCAACCAATGGAGATTATCATAAAGTACAAATTGCTGGAACTTACAATGTAATATTTGAAGCTCCAGGATATGCAACTCAAACAATTTCTGCAACTCTTACAAATGGTGCTGCAACTACGTTAAATGTAACAATGGTTCCTACAACCGCAACTCCAACGGCGAGTGATGCAACTATCTGTCAAGGACAAACTGCTGCATTAACTGCAACAGGTACAGGAACAATAAAATGGTATAATTCTGTAACGTCAACTTCAATATTGGCATCAACAGCATCTTACACAACTCCTGCCCTAAATACTACAACATCCTACTGGGTAGAAAGTGAAGTTACACCACCAAATGTTGGTCCTACAACTGTATCTGGAACCGTTTCAAATAACACTGCTGTTGCAAATAGGTATCTAATTTTTAATTGTACTTCACCTACAAAATTAAAAACAGTTTTAATTACGCCGTCAGCAACTGGACAAATTCTAGTGGAATTACAAAATAGCGCTGGTGTAATGCTTGAGTCTAAAGTAGTCTTTATTACGTCAACTGGAACTCAAGATATTGATTTGGATTTCTTTTTACCAGTTGCAACCGGATTACGTTTAGTTTCAAGAGAAGTTTCTGGATTGAGTTTAACTTGCGCAATATCAGGAATAACTTATCCTATTACAAGCGGAAATATTTCAATTACTTCAAATAGTGGAACTGGAACTTTTCTACCATTTTTTAATTGGAAATTAGCTCCAATAAAAAGCATTAGAGATGAAGTTATTGTAACTGTAAAACCAAATCCTATTGAGTCTTCTGTTTCTCCAACTTCAAAAATTGCTGGAGCTGCAGGTTTCAATTTGACTGTGACTGGATCAAACTTTGTAAATGGTGATGCAATTGTAAGATGGAATGGAACTAACAGAACTACAACATTTGTAAGCTCAACTGAATTAACAGCCACTATTTCTGCTGCTGATGTTGCTACTGCAGGTACTGCAAACGTCACTGTTTTTAGCACATGTAACTCTTTTACAACTGCTGCTCAAACGTTTACAATAAATTCGAATTGTACAGCACCAGTTGCCAACATTGCTTCACTTCCAACTATCACTGGTCAATGTAATGCAACAGTTACTGCTCCAACAGCAACTAGTAATTGTTATGGAACGATTACAGCAACGACTGCTTCGCCTTTAACATATTCTACTCAAGGAACTTTCAATATTACTTGGACTTACAATGATGGAAATGGGCTTACATCAACTCAAACGCAACAAGTTATCTTAAACGATACTACTGCGCCTGTAGCTAATGTTACTAATTTGCCAACTATTACTGGTCAATGTAATGCTACAGTTACTGCTCCAACAGCTACAGACAATTGTTCTGGAACTATTACTGCAACTACTGCTTCGCCTTTAACTTATGCAACTCAAGGAACTTTCAATATTACTTGGACTTATACTGATGCGAAAGGAAATACATCAACTCAAACGCAACAAGTTATCGTAAACGATACTACTGCGCCTGTAGCTAATGTTACTAATTTGCCAAATGCTACTGGACAATGTTCAGTAACAGTTACTGCTCCAACAGCTACAGACAATTGTTCTGGAACTATTACTGCAACTACTGCTTCGCCTTTGACTTATGCAAC
>NZ_JAYWFT010000084.1:0-5190 GCF_043778725.1 Flavobacterium sp.
GGCGGATTGATAATTATGAATATTGGTTACAAAGGACTTTTTTGGGCTGATGGTGGAACGTGTATCCTTGCGATTTTAGTTTTTGCATTGCTTGTAAAAGAGAAGAAAAAACCAGCCGAATCTATGGAAGCAAAATTGCTATTGGAAGCCAACAGAGAGTCGGTTTTTAAAGACAAGCCATTTTGGATATTCCTATTTAGTTGCGTGATTACTGGCGTTTTATTTTTTCAATTATTCACTACCATTCCGTTGTATCATAAAAAACAATTTGATTTAAACGAGCTCCAAACAGGCTTGCTTTTAACGATGAACGGTATTTTAGTCTTCTTTCTAGAAATGCCTATTGTGAGTTACATTGAACGCAAGAAACTGGATAAAGTGCGCGTGGTTTCTATTGGTTGTTTGATGATGGCGATTAGTATGTTTTCGCTATTAATTAACTTTTGGGTTGGCATTTTAATTGTGATGATGTTGTTTATGACTTTTGCCGAAATGTTTGCTTTTCCATTTTCCAATTCGTTTGCTATGAGTCGAGCGCCAAAAGGTCATGAAGGTCGTTATATGGCAATTTTCACAATGAGTTTTAGCGCTGCTCACATTTTGAGTGCTAAAATAGGAATGGGAATTATAGCTACTTATGGCTATCAAATGAACTGGTTGTTTATGGGAGTTTTGGGTTTGATTGGAACAGGTTTAGGATTTTGGGTAATACAATTAGTAGCTAAAGAAAAAGTAGCGCATCCCAAAATTATTCATCCAGATGTTCCTGCGACTTTTGAACATCCTGCTGAAGGTGGCGAACGTGAGATTTAAAGAAAATCACGTCTAATCTCTTGAAATGATTGATTGGAATTAATTAATCTATCAATAATTTGTTTACGTAATTCTTCAACATTATCCGATTTTAGGTGTTTTACCCAAGCGGTTTCGTCTACTAAATTCCGAATTTGTTTTATGAGTTTTGTGGTTTCGTTGGAAGTTCTTAAAACTTTATTTGACGAATAATTTTCTGATTGTTTGTGATAGAAATTTACTGATTGATTGCTGTGGTTTACTTCTATAAAATATAATTTTTCGTAATCGTTATCTGGATAAAAATCGTTCCATGATGCAAAACCAAGTTTCATTCTGTTAACATTTTTAGTATTTGATAATAATCTCCATTTGCAATTGGCAGCTCTTCCCCAATGGTTTGACAACCGATAAACGCCGTTTTCAACAAAATAATAACTACTACCCGATTTGCTTTTGAAATTTAATTTCAACTCTTTAATAGCATCGGCAGCTACTTCTGTGAAAATACAAAAAGTATATTTATGAAAATTGGTTTTATTATAGATTTTGATTGTCATGTCTTATTGATAAAGGGTTTTGGCAAATTTAATCAATTGTTTTTTAATAGCTGAATTAATATCAAACGTTAAAAATAGTTATTTAACTATAAAAATAGTTGTGTAACTAAAAATATAGTTGTATGTTTGTTCTGTAAAATAACAATCATGCAAAAATTAACGAATAAAGAAGAAGAAATCATGCACATTTTATGGAAGCTAAAAAAAGCTTTTGTAAAAGATGTTATGGCAGAAATAACAGAGGATCAGCCTCATTACAACACACTTTCTACCATTATTAGAAACCTGGAAGAGAAAGGATATGTTGGTCATAATGCTTATGGAAATACGCATCAATATTTTCCAGTAATTGCGTTAGAAGATTATAGAAAAACCTTTATGAGTACGGCAATTGATAATTATTTCAATAGTTCTTATAAAAATATGGTATCGTTTTTTGCGGAAGAAGATAAAATTTCAGCGGATGAATTACGTGAGATTTTAGATATTATTGAGAAGAGGAAATAAGTCGAGATTCGAGTTAAAAAATCAAAGGGACGAAATTAAAAAATAATCTAAATGCAAGAATTTTTCACATACCTTATTAAATCTAGTGGTTTGATTATTGCTTTCTTTTTGGCATATCATTTTTTGCTTCGTAAAGAAACTTTTTTTACTAGCAATCGATGGTTTTTACTTTCAGGATTAGTGATTTCTGCATTATTGCCATTATTTTTTATTAAACGAATTGTTTTTATTGAGCAACCAAAGATTTCAACAGATAATTTGATAACAACTTCCAAAGAATCCATTTCTAATGTACCAGAAATCACTCAAGAAGTAGCCACTTTAGATTGGTATCAAATAATTGCAATTGGCTATGGAATTATCGTTTTTATACTTTTAATAAAAGTTATTATAAACCTATTTTCATTATCTAAATTATTACTAAACAAGAAAATAAAGAAACAAGAAAGGTTCACTCTCGTTGATTTGCAAGAAGATATTGCTCCGTTTTCATTCTTCAATTACATTGTATTCAATTCAAGCTTGTATTCCGACAATGAATTGGAAAACATATTATTACACGAAAAAATACACAGTAAAGAAAAACATTCGTTTGATGTTTTACTCAGCAAATTATTTACCATTTTGTTTTGGTTCAATCCAATAGTTTGGTTGTATAAAAAATCCATAGTTCAAAATTTAGAATACATTGCTGATAGCAAAGCAATCCAACTTATAGAAGATAAAAAGTCGTATCAAAAAGCGCTTTTAAAGGTAGTTTCACATCAAAACTGCTTGCCAATTACCAATCATTTTTATCAATCATTAATCAAAAAACGAATTATTATGCTAAACAAAAATCAATCCAACAAAAGAAATTCTTGGAAATATGCAGTTGTACTTCCTGCATTAATCTGCTTTGTACTTTTATTTCAAATTAAAGTTGTGGCTCAAGATAAAGCTGAAATCATAGATTATAATACAAATTCTGATATTATAGATTTAGCCATTAAATTTGAATCAACCAGTAAAGACAAAGATTTACTTGCTTATAAAAATATATTTAAAGATTATGATATATCAATAAATTTTTCAGAAATTATTAGAAATTCTGAATCTAAAATTACAGGAATTAAAATCGAAATGAAATCGCTTTTAGATGGCTCAGTAAAAAAATTGGAATTAAATGACCAAAAACCAATAAATGCAATTTCATTGTACACCACAAAACTTAAAAACGGAAAATGGAATTTTGGTATAAAACAAATTGAACATAATGAACTTACAGATGAAGGCAAAAATCAATTAAAAGATATTAATATTGATTTATCTACTGAAAAAAATGACGGATATTGGTCAATTAATGAAATCAAAATTGAAAGTATTAAACTACTGATTTACATAGATGGAGAAAAGCAAGACGATGCTAATCCTATTAAAATTTCTAACGATAAAGAGCTTGATAAAATAGAGAAAATTTTGGATAAAGAGAAATTGAAAAAGTATGGCGAAGATGGTAAAAATGGAGTTGCACTAGTATCAACAAAAAATAATGAAACTATCAAAACTGCTGATAACGCAAAAGAACAATTGATTATAATTAATGATGAGAAAACAATTGAAAAAAATGAAGTAGAAGGAAAAAAAAGTGTTTCCGTTTTTAATAGAAACACTAAAACAGAAAGTACTTCTCTTTTAGAAACACCTCAAGAAAAGAAAATTATAATTTTTTCAAATGACAATGGTGACGATATAGTTTTTATTCCTTCTGAGAAAATTTTAAAAATACCTCATTATCCAACCGTTAAACTAAATGAAGATGGATTAGTACTTATTATTAATGGTGTTTATAAAACAAATCCATTAGAAACATTAAATCAAATGAATTTACAAAATGTAAAATCAATAAGAGTATACGACGAAAACGGAAAAGAAACTGCTGGTACTCCAATTAAAAAGATCATTATTACTACAAAATAGTAACTAAACAATAACAATTTTCTCTAACAATAACAGCTATGGAAACAGTTTTTATTTACTTTTTAAAATCGAGCGGATTAATTACTGCCTTCTTTTTAGCATACTATTTTTTGTTGCGTAAAGAGACATTTTTCAGTACCAATCGCTGGTTTTTATTAACTGGATTGATAACATCTGTTGTTTTACCGTTATTTTTTATAAAAAAAATTAGTATTGTTGAAACTCCAAAAGCAGTTCCAAATCCAATTACAGATACCATTGCAAGTGCCGTTTCTGGTGCGGTTCCAACTAATAAAATCATCGAGCAAACGACTGAAATTGATTGGCTTCAAATTGGAATTTATGTTTATGGAATTATTGCACTTTTTCTATTATTTAAAGTATTTTTCAATCTGATTTCCTTGTTTAAAGTTTTAGATAATAGACAAGTTATTAAAGAAGAAAAGTTTCAATACATTGATGTAAATGAGAATCTTTCACCATTTTCCTTCTTCAATTATATAGTATTCAATTCTAGTTTATATTCGGAATCAGAATTGCAAAGTATTTTGCTACACGAAAAAATTCACAGCGCTCAAAAACACTCTTTAGATATATTAGCATCCAACTTATTCACGGTACTTTTCTGGTTCAATCCGTTTATGTATTTATACAAAAAAGCAGTTGTTCAAAATTTAGAATACATTGCCGATAGCAAAGCTATTGCGCAAATAGACGATAAAAAGTCCTATCAAATGGCACTTTTAAAGGTAGTTTCCTATCAAAACTGCTTACCAATTACAAATCATTTTTATCAATCATTAATCAAAAAACGAATCGTTATGTTAAACAAAAATCAATCCAACAAGAAAAATTCTTGGAAGTACGCAGTGATCATTCCTGCATTAGTAGCCTTTGTAATTCTGTTCCAAGTGAAAGTAATTGCTCAAGAAAAAGAGGTAGAAATTTCTGAAAACAGAAAAGCTTACGCCGAATTAACGGCTTTTTCAATAGACAAAAATTCAACTGATGCCGAAATGAAAAAAGAAGCCGAACTGTTAGAAAAACAAAGTGGAATTGTAGTTAAATTTTCAAAAATTAAAAGAAATTCAAACGGAGAAATCACTGCAATAAAAATAGATTATAAGGACAAAAATGGCAATAATGGCACATCTGTAGTTAACGGAGACGAGCCAATTGATGAAATTACAATTTTTAAATCTAAAAATTCAGTTGGTATAAGAACTAAAGATACAGAACCTAATAACAACCGAACGGCCATAACTACTAATGCAAAATCAGGAGATGATTCTGATGAAGTTTACGCTGTTACTGACGTATATGATGTTGAAGCACCAATACCTCCTACACCACCACTTGCTCCAGTAGCGCC
>NZ_JAYWFT010000085.1:0-36402 GCF_043778725.1 Flavobacterium sp.
TTTATGCAATCTTCTTTAAATGCATAATCATATTTAACTTTTCTTTCCATAAAAAATGCCCCAAATAGTGTCTAACTTTTTGGGGCATGTCCATTTTAAAGGAGCTTTTTTTGTGAAAGATAGAACGGACAGCAGGAATAGGCATCGCTGTAAAGCCCAAGCCATTCGCTTCTTATTATTTAGAATTATAAACTTTTAATGCTTCTTTTAGTATTTCTACGGAGCGAACAAGATCTTCTTTTTTCAAAACGTAAGCAATGCGAACTTCATTTAAACCAACATTGGGAGTAGAGTAAAAACCTGCTGAAGGCGCAACCATTACTGTTTCTTTATTTAAATCGTAGGATTCTAAAAGCCATTGTGCAAAGTTATCTGCATTGTCTACAGGTAGTTGTGCTATACAATAGAAAGCGCCTTTGGGAGTGCCTACTTTTACGCCTTCAATTTTACTTAGAGCTGCAACCAAGATATCTCTTCGTTCTTTATATTCTTCAATTACTTCTGTAAAATAACTTTGAGGTGTGTCAAGCGCTGCTTCACTTGCAATTTGTGCAAAAGTTGGCGGACTTAAACGTGCTTGTGCAAATTTCATTGCGGTTGCCATAACTTCTTTGTTTTTAGAAACGATGCAACCTATTCGGGCGCCACACATGCTGTAACGTTTAGAAACTGAATCTATCATGATAGCATTTTCTTCTATACCTGGAATATTCATTACAGAATAATGTTTGTCTTGTTCATCATAGATAAATTCTCGGTACACTTCATCGGCAATTAAGAATAGATCATGTTTTTTCACTAATTCTGCTAGTTGTTGTATTTCTTCTTGCGAGTATAGGTATCCTGTAGGATTTCCGGGATTACAGATTAGAATTGCTTTAGTCTTAGGAGTGATTAATTTTTCAAACTCTGAAATTGCAGGTAGTGCAAAACCATCATCAATTGTAGAAATGACAGGAACAACTTTTACTCCAGAAGCTGTTGAAAATCCATTATAATTTGCATAGAAAGGTTCTGGAATTATAATCTCATCATCAACATCCATAGTGCTTCCCATAGCAAAAAGCAATGCTTCAGATCCGCCAGTTGTGATGATAATGTCTTGAACATCAATTGGCAAACCATGTGTTTTATAATAGGTTGATAATTTTGTCCTATAGCTTTCAAAACCTGCAGAATGACTGTATTCTAGTACTTTAATATCGGCATTTTTTACTGCATTTAATGCTACTTCTGGAGTTTTAATATCGGGTTGACCAATATTTAAATGATATACTTTATTCCCTTTCTTCTTAGCAATATCTGCATAAGGAACCAATTTTCTTATCGGTGACTCGGGCATTTGTTTTCCTTTATTTGAAACTTTTGGCATAATTGAAAATTTAGTTGTGCAAATTTGCGATTTTTTATTGTATTAATTATTAAAAATGACATTTCTAGTTGAATAATTTATTAAATTTATAAAAAATATAGTTTGATGAAAAATAGGTCAATACATTTTTTTCTTATTTTTCTTACTCAAATAGTTTGGGCTCAAGATGGTTTTCATTTTGAAAACAATAAATCTAAAACAACTATTACTTTTCAGTTTGTAAATAATTTAATAATAATTCCTATTGAGGTTAATGGTGTTACACTAAATTTTTTATTGGACAGTGGTGTTCAAGAATCAATTCTTTTTAGTATTAATGATACTGAAGAAATAAACTTTTCTCAAGTTGAAAAAGTTAAAATTAGAGGTTTTGGAAGCAATGAATCTTTTGATGGATTTAAATCTTTTAACAACAAGCTTTCAATTAAAAACTACACCGATTTCAATCATATTATTTATTTAGTTCTTGACCAAAACATTAATATTTCATTCCAAATTGGAATTCCAGTTAACGGAATTATTGGTTATCATTTTTTTAAAAACAATAAAATTAAAATAAATTATGAAACCCATAAAATTACAATTTATAAAAACTCTAAAAAACTTGAATTAGCTCTGAATAAAAAGTACACTAAAATTCCTATTCAATTAATTGATGGAAAACCTTATGTAAACACAAATTCTTTTTTTGAAAATAACCAACAATCATTAGAATCAAAGTTATTAATTGACACAGGAAACAATGACGCTGTATGGTTTTTTAAGCACAATAACGACAAAGTTAAAATTCCCAAATTAAACTTTGAGGATTTTTTAGGAAAAGGTTTTAGTGGTGACGTTTTTGGTAAAAGAGCAAGAATTGAAGCTTTTAAAATTGGAGATTTTATGTTTATTAAACCCTTAGTGGCTTTTCCAGACGCTGTGGCAACAACCGAAATAGATAAAGTAGAAGGCCGACTTGGGTCAATTGGTTCAGAAATAATGAGACGTTTTACAGTAGTTTTTGATTATAATTTAAACTTTATTTACCTAAAAAAAAATGATCAATACGATCAATTCTTTAATTTTAATATGTCGGGAATAGACGTACAACATCAGGGATTGCAATGGATACAGGAAAAATATGAAGATTTCTCAACCAATAAAGTGAAATTTAGTACTCTTACAGATGAAAAAATTGATGGTAATTTTAAATATAAATTTCAGTTAAAACCATTATTTGTAATAGCCAACATTCGCAAAGATTCACCAGCAGATAGGGCAGGACTTAAAAAAGAAGACATTATTTTAAAAATAAATAATCAAAATGCCTACAATTATTCACTCCAAAAAATAAATGACCTTTTAAAATCAGAAGAAGGAAGAACAATAGAATTTGAAATTGAAAGAAAAGGAAAAATTTTAAATTTTAAATTTCAGCTAAAAAGTCTTTTATAAAAAAAACGCTCACATAAAGCAAGCGTTTCATTTTTTATGATTTTTCCATCAATAGATTTTTTTTCTTTTCTAGAGGATTAACTTCTTGTTTTACAACAACTTCACCTTTTATTTTTAAAGCAACCATACCGCCTTCTACATTTACAGCATTCGTTTCAATAGTAATAGTTTTTCTAATTGGACCAGGATTCATATTGTATTTAACCGTTATAAAATCTGACTTTCCGGGCATAATTGGCGCACTAGGCTTACTACCAACAGTACAACCACACGTAGATTTAACATTAGTAATAACCAACGGTTGATCACCAGTATTTGTAAACTCAAATTTTCTTTCGCCACTATCACTTTCCTTAGAAACAGTGCCATAGTCAATCGTGTTTTCCTTATCTTTAAACTCAATTTTAGCCTGACAAAAACCTACAGTACTCACCATTACAACAGCAAAAAATATAATTTTTTTCATTTCTTTTTTTTAATTTCGTTAGCGTAAAATTACTTACTTTAAATTAATACACAAAAATTTAATTCTTAATTTTTTATAAAAGCACATAATACTTACTTTTGCATTTAATATTACAAAAAACGTACCAAGATTTGAACTCCTCAGTTTCCAACTAATTAGGAGCGAATCGCTCGGGATTTATCAATAATCCATATTCCTGCTATCCGTTGCAATACTTGAAAAAACAAGTATTTCCACTACTATCAGGGCTAGAAGGTTAATGATTTGAATTTTTGTAATCAGGTTTGAAACAACCTTAAAATAAATTTTTTATAAACATTTTTAAACAATATAAATGATTCCTGCACAATTCAACGCCAAAGAAGTAGAAAATAAATGGTACGACTACTGGATGAAAAACGACTATTTTACATCCAAACCCGACCATAGAACTCCTTATACCATTGTAATTCCGCCACCTAACGTGACTGGAGTTTTGCACATGGGACACATGCTTAACAATACCATTCAAGATGTATTGATTCGTCGTGCTCGTCTTAAAGGATTCAACGCTTGTTGGGTTCCAGGAACAGATCATGCCTCAATTGCAACCGAAGCTAAAGTTGTAGCCAAACTAAAAAGCGAAGGAATTAATAAAAACGATTTAACGCGTGAAGAATTTCTAAAACACGCTTGGGATTGGACCAATAAATATGGCGGAACAATTCTAGAACAACTAAAACAATTAGGATGTTCGTGCGATTGGAGCAGAACCAAATTCACCATGGACGACGACATGTCGGAATCTGTAATACATTCATTTGTAGATTTATACAACAAAGGATTGATTTATCGTGGCTACCGAATGGTAAATTGGGATCCAGAAGCTAAAACAACTTTGTCTGACGAAGAAGTAATCTTTGAAGAACGTCAAGGAAAATTATATTTCCTAAACTATAAAATAGAAGGTTCAGAAGATTTCCTAACGGTTGCAACAACGCGTCCAGAAACTATTTTTGGAGATTCTGCAATTTGTATCAATCCAAACGACGAACGATTTACACATTTAAAAGGAAAAAAAGCAATCGTGCCAATTTCTGGAAGAGTAATTCCTATTATAGAAGACGAATATGTAGATATCGAATTCGGAACTGGTTGTTTAAAAGTGACTCCAGCGCACGATATGAATGATAAAACGCTAGGAGAAAAACACAATCTAGAAATTATTGATATTTTCAATGAAGATGCAACTTTAAATTCGTTCGGATTGCATTATCAAGGAAAAGATCGTTTTGTTGTTCGTGAAGAAATAGCAATCGAATTGGAAAATTCTGGTACTTTAACAAAAACAGAAACCCATCCTAATAAAGTAGGAACTTCCGAAAGAACCAAAGCAGTAATCGAACCAAGATTGTCAGATCAATGGTTTTTAAGCATGGAAGAATTGGTAAAACCAGCCATAAAAGCCGTTTTAGAAACCGACGAAGTAAAACTATATCCGTCACGATTTAATAATACTTACAAACACTGGTTAGAAAATATTCGCGATTGGAATATTTCACGTCAACTTTGGTGGGGACATCGTATTCCTGCCTATTTTTATGGCGATGGGAAAGAAGACTTCGTAGTAGCCAAAAATATTGAGGAAGCACTTGAGCTTGCGAAACTCAAAACTCAAAACTCGAAACTCGAAACTCGAAACCTGCGTCAAGATGCCGATGCATTAGATACATGGTTTTCTGCATGGCTTTGGCCAATGGCAGTTTTTGGTGGTGTTACCAATCCAGAAAGTGAAGATTTTAACTACTATTATCCAACCAATGATTTAGTAACTGGTCCAGATATTTTATTCTTTTGGGTTGCTCGTATGATTATTGCAGGTTACGAATATGCTGGCGAAAAACCATTTACTAATGTATATTTAACAGGTTTAGTTCGAGATAAACAACGTCGTAAGATGTCTAAATCATTAGGAAATTCTCCAGAACCGTTAGAATTAATCAAAAAATTTGGAGCCGATGGTGTTCGTGTAGGATTACTTTTAAGTGCTTCTGCAGGAAACGATATCATGTTTGATGAAGAATTATGCAATCAAGGAAAAGCATTTTCTAACAAAATCTGGAATGCATTCAAACTAATAAAAGGTTGGGAAGTTTCAGATGCAATTCCGCAACCAGAATCGTCTAAAGTAGCAATCGAATGGTATCAAACCAAGTTGCAAAGAACTTTATTAGAAATCGAAGAAAATTTTGATAAGTACAAAATTTCAGAAGCTTTGATGTCTATTTACAAATTGGTTTGGGACGATTTTTGTTCGTGGTTTTTAGAAATGATAAAACCAGCGTACCAACAACCAATCGACAAAGCAACGTTTGATAAAGCTATTGAAATGCTTGAAAATAATTTGAAATTATTGCATCCGTTCATGCCGTTTTTAACTGAAGAAATTTGGCAATATATTGCTGATAGAACTCCAGAACAAGCTTTAATTGTTGCCGAATGGCCAATAGCAAAAGCGTATGATGAAAAATTAATAGCTGATTTTGACTTTACAATAGAAGTAATTTCGGGTATTAGAACCATCAGAAAAGACAAAAACATTCCGTTTAAAGAGGCAATCGATTTGAAAGTGGTGAACAACGAAAAAGTTCCTTCTCATTTTGATTCGGTTATAATGAAACTTGGAAATATTGTTGCTCTAGAATATGTTTCCGATAAAGTAGATGGCGCATTGTCGTATAGAGTGAAATCTAACGAATACTTTATTCCAATTACAGGAAATATTGATGTTGCTGCCGAAATTGCTAAATTATTAGAGGAGTTAACTTACACCAAAGGTTTCTTAAAATCGGTACAAGTGAAATTATCAAATGAAAAGTTTGTAGCCAATGCCAAACCAGAAATCATTGAAAACGAACGTAAAAAAGAAGCCGATGCTTTAGCAAAAATAGAAACCATAGAGCAAAGTATTGCTGGTTTAAAATAAAAGTAAAGTCCTGAGAAATCAGGATTTTTTTATGTTTTTAAATGAATAGATTAGCACAAAAAAAATCCTCAACCAAATTAATAGTTGAGGATTATCTTTAAAGAACAAAAATGAATTATATGCTTTTAGTTATAATTGAATTCCATTTTTCAATAAGTTCTAGTTCATTAACCAACGATAGTGTTTCATTTTGGTTATAAAATTCAATTGATTTATCAGATTTATTTTTGTCATTAAATTCAAACTTCAATTCAAGTCGGTTGATGGGTTGGTTATTATTTTGATATTTCACAACACTACTTTTTATAATTTCTGATAAATTTAATGCTTCAAATGTACCGCTTTCAGATGCTTTTTTTGAGAAGAAAAGCATCTTATTTGTAGCGTCAAATCCTATTGCAGATTGATTCCAAATTTCATTTGTTTCAATGGTTGCTTTATTCATTTTTGCAATATTTGATAAATTATCGATTACTTTCTTGTGTTGTTTGCGTTTTTTAATGCAGATTAAAACAAAAGGTAAAACACAAGTAATTATTATGATTACGCCTATAATTGAGGTTCCTAAATCCATTTTTTATTAATTTAAATTATACAAATAGTAGTTAGTAATTAAAAAAAGTTCTTGTTTATTACTAAATTGATTTTACGTACTTGACCAAGCAAGATTTGTATCTTTAAATTACCAGAAATAGTGAAATGGAAAGATGATATCGGTTTGGGTAAACCTAACAATTCCATTAATTGCATAAAATTTATAGACTGAAAATGTAGTATTAAACAATCGTTCTATAGCAATAGTATGGATAAAAAGTGTGTTTGAAACAACTTTAAATACGTTACTCGGATTGTTTTTAGTGAAAGAAATACTTCTTGAAGAAAGGCAAACAAAATGATCAGAATTTATAGATTTTATTTTCTCTTTTTGAGAATTCTCTGTACCATTATTTGCCTTGTTGTTTGTAACTGACAGATTACTACTCGTACTTAGAATTAAGTAAAATAGTGCAGAGAAAATAGATAACAAGACAAATTTAGCTGTATTTTTCACTTTGTAAAGATAGTATAATAAAAGTGACTAAAAAAATCCAATAAAAAGTGTAGTTTTTATTTTTTTATAGCATCTTCATATCTTTCACTAACTTTTTTCCAGTTGATGATGGTGAAGAAATTATCAATATAATTTTTTCTTTTATATTGGTATCCTAAGTAATAAGCGTGTTCCCAAAGATCTAATCCTAATATTGGTGTTCCAGCAATTTCCATTCTTGGCATTAAAGGATTGTCTTGATTGGGTGTGCTTGTAACTTGTAATTTTCCTGATTTATCAACTACTAACCATGCCCAACCGGAACCAAATTGTTTTGTAGCCGTATCACTAAATGATGTTTTAAAATTTTCAAACGAACCAAAATCTTTATCAATAGCACTTGATAAAGTATCTGATGGTTTTCCGCTATCCTTCGGTGTTATAATATCAAAATATAGGGTATGATTGAAATATCCGCCAAGATTGTTGCGCAAATCGGCATTGGTCATGTCTAATTTTTTGAAAATATCTTCTATCGGAATATTTTCTAATTCTGTTCCTGCTAATGCCTTATTTAAATTATTCGTGTAAGTTAAATAATGTTTAGAGTAATGCATTTCCATTGTTAATGGATCAATTTTTGTCGCAAATACATCATAGCTATAAGCAAGTTTTGCAATTTCAAATGCACCAGCTTCTGCTTTTACATCTTCGGGAATTCCAATAGTCATTTTTTCTTCGGCAGTAGGAAGCGGAACTTCAACAACTTCGGTATATTTCTTTCTTTTGCATGATCCAATAGAAAACGCAAAAAGAGAACAAAATAAAAGGACAACTATTTTTTTCATTGGTCTATTTCTTTTTAGATAATGAATGAATGGCTTCAATGTAGAGTTCTTTACACTCATCTTGCGATAAATGACTTATTTGCATCCAAGCATTCATTTTAAAAGCATTTCTCAAATCATAAACTGGATAAATTCTGTTATCAATAGTTCCATGAGTAGCTTGTTTATAAAGTGCATATAAACGTAGTTGCACATCTTGAGGCAATGAGGATTGCGTCATTGCATTGGCTAATGCAACAGCTTCTTCAAAACGTGTTTCTAGGTTTTTTTCTTGCATTTATTTAGAGGCAATTATGGTTCTGTTTCCTACAGCTTTTTGGTTTAATTTTACATTAATTGTAGTTCCAAGCGGAAAATATAAATCTACTCTTGAACCAAATTTTATAAATCCAGCATCATCACCTTGACGCACTTGTGTTCCTTCTTCAGCATAGTTTATAATACGTTTTGCTAAAGCACCTGCAATTTGTCGGTACATTATTTCGCCAAAAATTCTATTTTCTATAACTACTGTAGTTCGCTCGTTTTCGGTACTCGCTTTTGGATGCCAAGCAACCAAATATTTTCCAGGATGGTATTTGCTATATTTTACCTTTCCGCTAGTAGCATAACGCGTTACATGAACATTTATTGGTGACATAAATATTGAAACTTGCAAACGTTTGTCTTTGAAATATTCTGGTTCAAAAACTTCTTCAATTACTACAACTTTTCCATCAACTGGAGCAATAATGTTGTAATCGTTTACTTCTAATTGTCGGTTTGGATTTCTAAAAAATTGTAAAATAATCAATAGAAATAAAAGTAAAAATAGCTGAACAGGTTTTAATATCCATGGGTTTGAAAATACCAATGGAGAAACTAACAACAATATTACAAATAATGAAGTTGAAATAAGAATGATTTTTGCGCCTTCTTTATGAAACATAATTTAAAATTTGATAAAATAAAAATACAAATGGTGCTACAAATATAACACTATCTAGTCGATCTAGAATGCCTCCGTGTCCTGGCATTATTTTTCCGCTGTCTTTTACACCAGCTATTCGTTTAAATTTGGATTCAATTAAATCACCTATTGTGCCTATAACACCAACAATTACAGCGATTATTGTCCAAATTAATATGGATTTATCAAGATGTTTTGGGCCAGCCTGAATATAATATTTTGATATTAAAAAACCAGCAAGAACAGCAAAAACTACACCGCCAGCAAATCCTTCGATAGTTTTTTTGGGAGAAATACGTTCTAAAAGTTTGTGTTTTCCAATAGATTTTCCAACAATGTACGCAAAGGTGTCGTTGGTCCAAATAAGAATAAAAAGACCAATAATAATTTTCGGATTGTAATCTTTTACTCCGAACGATATTTTGGTAATGAAGATAAAAGGTAGAATTATGTATCCTAATAAGTAAAGATATTTGGATGAATTACTTATTTTTTGAATAGAATCATAAAACAAAAAAAGAATACATTTTATAGAAACTACAAGCGTAATAACTAATAAAACAAGATTCAATTGATTTAAATTTACAGTAATTTCATACCGTTTTTTGAAAATATCAAAAAGTAGGCTTTGTGTTTCGCTTCTATACGAGCTAACAGCAGTAACTATAGCGTAAAATAGGAATGCAAAAACTAATGGAAAAATTTTATTAATTTGAATCAAACTACAAAATTCATACACTGCAATGAGCAGAAAAATTCCGAACAAGATGAAAAAGCTTTCTGTTGAAAATAGGATGGAAGCTAATAATAAAATAATATAAATAGCACCAGAAATTGCTCGTTTTAGAGTTTCATTCATTATTACAAATCTTCAAGTAGCAAAAGATATAAATTTTTAGCAGAACTTCCATAAGTTAAGAAATCTTCGTCTTGAACTTTTTCAAAATATTTTATGGTAGTAATATTAGTTGGATAGTCTTTGTCATATTTCTTTTTAATAACACGCAAACCATCACTTTTTGTTTCTAATATCTGACTTGTTGTTGCTAAAATCACAATACTATCTGGCAATTCGTTTGGTTTTTTTTGTTTGATTTGATTGGATGAAAACAATACCGAACCTTCGTCTGCAATTAAATTTTCGCAACTTGCAAAAAAGAATTTTGGATTACTTGGACTTGTGTAAACTAATTTATTTTCGTCCAAAAGGTTGTATAACTTGGGTTCATAACACAAAACTTCACTTTCAAACCAATCATTTTCTTCTAATATATTTTCAAACTGTTCTCTTACTTCTGATAAATTTTCACAATAGATAAACTTGCCGCCATTCTTTTTAAAATTAAATGTGAACAAGTCATCAACCGGAAGGTTAGAAGGTTTGGGAGTGTTATATTCGCTTTGGTTTTCCTCATCGGAAGCATCATTGCCAGAACCAAATATTTTTCTAAAAAGACTCATAGTAGTATGTAATATTCTTTATTTATCACCTGAAAACTTTCAAAGATAAAAAAATCTTAATTCAAAAGCATTTTTTGAATTAAGATTTTTAATATTTTATATTTTAATATTTTTTAAACCGTCAAGTCAGCTAAATCTTCGTTGTCTTTTTGATAAGGACGTCTTCCAAAAATAGTTTCTAAATCGTCCTTAAATATAACTTCTTTTTCAATTAAAATATCTGCAAGAAGTAACAATTTATCTTTATTTTCTGTCAATAATTGTATAGCTCTTTGGTATTGACCTTCAATTAAAAGTGAAATTTCTTTATCAATTGTTATTGCTGTATCTTCTGAATAAGGTTTGTTGAAATTGTATTCTCCTTGACCCGATGAATCATAGTAAGTTACATTCCCAAGTTTTTCGTTCAATCCATAAATAGTAACCATTGCACGAGCTTGTTTGGTCACTTTTTCCAAATCTGACAATGCACCAGTCGAAATGGTATCAAATACAACTTTTTCAGCAGCTCTTCCGCCCATTGTTGCACACATTTCATCAAGCATTTGATCTGGACGAACAATCAATCGTTCTTCTGGCAAATACCAAGCAGCACCAAGACTTTGACCTCTAGGTACGATTGTTACTTTAATAAGTGGCGCAGCGTGTTCTAGCATCCAACTTACTGTTGCATGTCCAGCTTCGTGAACTGCAATTGCTCTTTTTTCTGCTGGAGTAACAATTTTATTTTTCTTTTCTAATCCGCCAACAATTCTGTCTACAGCATCAAGAAAATCTTGTTTGTCTACAGCTGTTTTGTTATTACGAGCAGCAATCAAAGCAGCTTCGTTACAAACGTTTGCAATATCAGCACCAGAGAAACCAGGAGTTTGTTTGGCTAAGAAATCGGTATCTAAATTTTCTACTTTTTTAAGTGGTGCTAAGTGCACTTCAAAGATTTCTTTTCTTTCGCGAATGTCTGGTAAGTCAACATAAATTTGTCTGTCAAATCGTCCAGCACGCATTAATGCTTTATCTAAAACATCAGCTCTGTTGGTAGCAGCAATTACGATTACGTGAGTATTTGTTCCAAAACCGTCCATTTCTGTAAGCAATTGGTTCAATGTGTTTTCACGTTCGTCATTTCCGCCAGACATGCTGTTTTTTCCTCTTGCACGACCAACAGCATCAATTTCATCGATAAAGATAATTGCTGGTGATTTTTCTTTGGCTTGTTTAAATAAATCTCTAACACGAGAGGCACCAACACCAACAAACATTTCAACAAAATCAGATCCTGATAGTGAGAAGAAAGGCACTTTAGCTTCGCCTGCAACAGCTTTGGCTAATAATGTTTTTCCTGTTCCGGGAGGACCAACTAAAAGTGCTCCTTTTGGAATTTTTCCACCCAAAACTGTATATTTTTCTGGATTTTTCAAGAATTCTACAATTTCTTGTACTTCTTCTTTTGCTCCTTCTAATCCGGCAACGTCTTTAAAAGTTGTTTTAACTTCTGACTTTTCATCAAATAATTTAGCTCTAGATTTTCCAATGTTGAAGATTTGACCTCCGCCACCACCAGCGCCACCACCAGACATGCGTCTCATGAAATACAACCAAACACCAATTAATATAATCATTGGAAGGAATCCAACAATATATTCTGTCCAATCGCTTTTTTCTTGAAAATCGTAACTTTTAATTTTTTTATCTTTACTAGCTTGAACTAATTTTTTCTCAAAATTTTCTGCACTAGGAATTTTTGTAGAATAATGCGGGCCTTTATTAAAATTTCCAAAAACATCTTTTGCAATTTTTTTATTTTCCTTTAACTTTAGTGCTTCTTTGGTTAAAAAGATTTCGGCTGTTTTATTATTATATGTAATAATTTTTTCAACCTGACCTCCATCAATTAGGGCATCAAGTTTAGATGTCGAAATTATTGACGGATCTTGTAAGCTTGAACTATTGAATATGTTTAACAAAATAAACATAAAAATTATAGCTCCTGATATCCACCATGGACTAAATTTTAAACCGCTTGGCTTTTTGTTTTCTGACATTATTTTGTAGTGCTTTTAGTTTTTGTTTTCTAACGAAGTAATTTTAGCATCACCCCAAAGTCCTTCAATATTATAGTATTCACGAATTTCTTTTTGAAATACATGAACAACAATGCTCACATAGTCCATTAAAACCCATTCGGCGTTGTCTGTACCTTCAACATGCCAAGGTTTGTCTTTAAGTTCTTTAGAAACTAATTTTTGAATGGAGTTAACAATAGCATTAACTTGTGTATTTGAAGTACCATTACAGATTACAAAATAATCACAAACCGCTGTGTCTATTGCTCTTAAATCAAGGATATCAATATCATTTCCTTTTACTTCTTCTATTCCTTTAATGATGTTTGTTAATAAAACATCTGTACTAACTGTATTTTTTGTCATCTAAATTTTATATAATTTGCAAAGGTATCAAAATTTGTCATTATTTTTGATGCTTAACACAAGTTTAAACACTGTTTTACTAAAATAATTCCCATGAACTTAATCAAACTCGATGCCATAGATTCTACTAACGATTTTTTAAAGGACTTATCCCGAAAACAAGTAGTAGAGAATTTCCTAACAGTTGTAGCCCAAACCCAAACAAAAGGGAAAGGTCAAATGGGTTCTATATGGGATTCTGAAAGTGGTAAAAATCTTATAATGAGTACTTTGGTTAAAGATGTATTGAAAGATATCGACCAAATATTTCATTTGAATGTTGCTGTTGCTTTGTCTGTTATTCATGTTTTAGAATCGTATAATTTACCTAAATTATCTATAAAATGGCCAAACGACATTATGTCAGATACTAAGAAATTAGGTGGCATTTTAATAGAAAACAGTTTTAAATCTGACAACACCATCGAATCTGTAGTTGGAATTGGCTTAAATGTCAATCAAAATAAGTTTGATAAGCTACCCAAAGCATCTTCAATGACCTTGGTAATGAACAAAGAATATGATTTAGAAACCATTTGGCAAGAAATTATTTTTCAAATAAAAAGAAATTGTAGTTTGATACTTTCTAATCAATCTCCTAAAATATGGGATGATTACCACAAATGTTTATTTAAAATCAATGCTCCTATGCCTTTTGAAGACAGTGATAAAAGTAGATTTATGGGAATCATTCAAGGCGTTTCAAGTGAAGGAATGCTTGAAGTGATGTTGGAGGATGATACAGTAAAAACCTATGGAATAAAAGAAATTCAGATGTTATACTAGTAGTAAATAAAAAAAAGAGAATAGCTTTTAACGACTAGTCTCTTTCTTTTTATTATCTCATAAAAACTATTACAGTTTATGCATGTTTTCAGCTAAAGTTTCAATAAACTTTGTAATTGGACCTTTAATCATCATTGCCATCATTGGATTGAAATCGCCTTCAAAGTCTAATTTTACTTCACTAGAATTTTCAGAAACAGCATCAATATTTGCAACCAAAGTGAAAGGAAGTTTATCACTTGCAGCAGCAAGATTAACTTTAGAAAAAGGAATTCCTTCTTTCATTCGCAACTTTATTTCGGGCATACCTTTTAATCCGAAATTGAAAATATCATCGCCAAGAACTTCAAATTTAGCAATATTTTCGGGCATTAATTTCTCAAAATTCTTTACATCGGATAATTGAGTAAACAAATACTCAGCCGATTTTTCTACAGTTACTTTTGGGCTTTCTAAGTTCATTTTTTTATTTTTTGCCACAAAGGCTCTAAGGCACAAAGTGAATTTTAAATTATTTTTTTGTTTTGATTATAACTCGCAACTTGTAACTCAAAAACTTTTTTATACACTCCAAGTTGATGGACTTTTTCTCCATTCTTGCAATGTTTTTTGTTCTTCTTCTGCAATATATTGCTTTTCTACGGCAAGCTCTAAAAGATGTTCATAATTACTTAATGTATGCAATTCAACATTGGCATTTTTAAAATTTTCTGATGCAACATCAAATCCGTAAGAGAAAATAGCTAACATTCCTTTTACATTTGCTCCAGCTTCTTTCAAGGCTTCAACGGCAAGTAAACTGCTATTTCCAGTAGAAATTAAATCTTCTACAACAACAACATTTTGTCCTTTTTGAAGAAAACCTTCTACTTGATTTTGCCTTCCGTGTTTTTTTGCTTCTGGTCTAACATACACAAATGGCAGTCCAAGTTCTTCTGCAACTAGAATACCAATTCCAATTGCGCCAGTAGCAACACCAGCAATAACATCGGGTTTTCCGTAAATTTCTTCTATTTGTTTAGAAAATTCATCGCGAATGTAATTTCTAATCGCTGGAAATGAAAGCGTTAGACGATTGTCACAATAAATTGGTGAGTTCCAGCCTGAAGCCCACTTAAAAGGATTTGACGGATTCAATTTAATTGCATTTATTTGTAAAAGCAATTCGGCTGTTTTTTCGGCTGTTTCTTTATTAAAAATCATACTACAAATGTATAAAGTTTTTGTGAACGATAAACCACTTTTTTTGACAAATGAAGTCGCGAAGGAAACTGATTTTCAGTTGTTTCTTCTTGAAAGTATTGATATTGAACAACTTATAGTTAAAATGTTCAATAATAAAATTTCAAAGGCTTATTTATATTATCCTGATGAAAAGGAAATTTTAAAGAAAGTAAAAGAAAAAATTCCAGTTAAGAAGGCTGGAGGCGGATTGGTTTATAATAAAAACCGCGACGTTTTATTTATTTTTAGAAATGGAAAGTGGGATTTACCAAAAGGCGGTTGCGATAAAGGTGAAGATATTGAAGCTTGTTCTGTAAGAGAAGTTGAAGAAGAAACAGGCGTAGATAAACTAAAAATTACAAGAAAATTACAAAAAACCTACCACGTTTTTAAGCGAAATGGTGTTTATAGATTAAAAATTACGCATTGGTATGAAATGATTTCCGATTATGATGGTATTTTGGTACCGCAAGTCAACGAAGGAATTGAGAAAGTTGCTTGGTTAAATCCAGAAGAAATTAAACAAGCATTGAAAAACTCGTATGAAAATATCAAATTGTTGTTTCAAGAAGAACAAAGTTATAATACAAAGTAATTTGGTTTTCTAAAAGTACTAATAAACACTGATTACTTTTTGTTTACCTTTGCAAAATGTATAAAAATCCACATTCTACCAATTTACTTTTAAATTTAGGTATTGAAAGCTTAAACGAAATGCAAGAAATGGCACAAGATGCTATTTTGAATGATACTAATGTTTTACTTCTTTCGCCAACTGGTTCTGGAAAAACATTAGCTTTTTTACTCCCTATTTTCGAAATGTTGCAACCCGAAATTAATACGGTTCAATGTTTGATTTTGGTTCCATCAAGAGAATTAGGTTTGCAAATTGAACAAGTTTGGAAAAAAATGGGAACCGATTATAAAGTAAATGTTTGCTATGGCGGACATTCTATTGATACAGAAATTAAGAATTTGTCCAATCCGCCAGCGGTTTTAATAGGAACTCCAGGACGAATTGCTGATCATATTGATAGAGGAACTTTTAAAACGGACACTGTTGTAACTTTAATTCTTGACGAATTTGATAAATCGTTGCAATTGGGTTTTCATGAGCAAATGTCATTTATCATTGCAAGACTAAATAAGTTGAACAAACGCGTTTTGGTATCGGCAACTTCCGATATTGAAATTCCAAAATATACCCGAGTTGTAAATCCAACAGTTTTAGATTTTATTCCAAATGAAGAAGAAAATTCTAATCTTTCTTTGAAAATGGTAGTCTCTAAGGATAAAGATAAAATCAATTCGCTTTTCAATTTGATTTGTTCTTTAAAATCGGAAGCTGCAATTATTTTTTGCAACCATCGTGATGCGGCAGAAAGAATTAGCGATACATTAAACGAAAAAGGAATTTACTCAACATATTATCATGGCGGAATGGATCAAGATGAGCGTGAACGTGCTTTGATTCAGTTTAGAAACGGAAGTGTTAGTTATTTGGTTACAACCGATTTAGCAGCAAGAGGTTTGGATATTCCCGAAATGAAACACGTTATTCATTATCATTTACCGTCAAAAGAAGACGAATTTACCCATAGAAACGGACGAACGGCTAGAATGTTAGCTTCAGGAACGGCTTATATTGTTGCTCATGAAAGTGAGAAAAAATCAGATTATTTAGATTATGGAATGTCAGTTTTGAATGTAGAAAATGCTACAACTTTACCAAAACCACCAGAATTTCAAACAATTTATGTAAGTGGTGGCAAGAAAAACAAGTTGAATAAAATTGATATTGTAGGTTTCTTTTCTCAAAAAGGAAAACTAGAAAAAGGCGATTTGGGTTTGATTGAAGTAAAAGATTTCATTTCGTTTGCCGCCGTAAAATCTAAAAAAGTAAAAGAATTTCTTTCCAATATTCGTGACGTAAAAATGAAAGGTAAGAAATTTAAGATTGAAGTGGCTAGGAAAGTTGTTAAGAAAGAGGAGTAGGTATGTCGCAGTCTCAGTTTTCAGTATGTCGAGCTTAAAACTGAGACTGCGACTGAAAACTAAATCCTCACAGAATCGGGTACCAAAACCGTATAATCACCACCATTTCTCAATACATCGCGAACAATACTTGATGAAATATAAGACGTTTTGGATGCTGTCAATAGAAAAACAGTTTCAATTTTAGACAATCTTCTGTTGGTGTGTGCGATGGCTTTTTCAAATTCAAAATCGGCTGGATTTCTTAAACCACGAAGAATAAAATCGGCTTTTTCCTTTCTACATAAATCGATTGTAAGTCCTTCGTAAGTGATGACTCTTACTTTTGGTTCGTCTTTAAATGCATCTTCAATAAAACGTTTTCGGTCTTCTAATGAAAACATGTATTTCTTTTCTGCATTGATTCCGATGGCTACAATTACTTCATCAAATAGTGAAATGCCTCTTTTGATTATGTCATAATGTCCATTGGTTATTGGGTCAAACGAACCTGGGAAAATTGCTTTTTTCATTATTTTCGGTCTATTGAATAAATAGTTTCTTTTTTATATAATTCTTGCAATGCCTTTTGGGTAGTTACATCTTTTTCTATGGTGTAGTTTTTTTCGATATCAATTTTGTCAATTCCTGAAGATTTATCAACGATATAATCGTTATATGTAAAATAAATAGAATCTTTTGTGACTTTATCTACTCTCATTGTTGAGTATTCCTTTTCTACTTTAAAACTATAGACATCACCAACTTTTGGGTTTTTAATGTAAGCTTGTTCTTTGTCTTTGGTTTGACTTGAAATAAACATTGCAATGCCAACTAAAACAGCAACAACGCCAAATCCAGAGAACATCCAAATTGGAGTTTTAACAGGATATTTTTCTTTTTCTCTTTCAAATTTGGTTTTGACTGCCTCAGGTAATTCTTTAAATTCAAATGTTTTTTTACAATTATTACATTCAGCAACAGTAATTTTACTAACAGGAAAAAATGGAATCCAATAGATGTGAGCATATTTTCCGAAGATGCTGTAAGTCATTGAGGTATTGGTTTCGCAATGTGGACAATCTACATTAATTAATTGTCCGTTTTTTAAGTTGCTGGCTTTAGTTCCGTAAAAAATCATAGTTTTTGGTTTTGGTTAGTTTCTTTTTATCGAAATAATTTCTCCGTCATTGTAGCTTTTTAACAGCTCTTTTTTAGAAAAAAATATTTTAGAATTGGCATAATTTTCTAGTTTGTCTATATCTTTAATTGTATAGGGTAAATCGGTTTGATATTCATTTTGAGTAGCAAAAATAATATCTTTTGAAACTTTATCAATTTTAAAAGTAGAATAATATCCTTTAGAATCTTTACAATAATATACATCGTCAACAGTTGGTTTTTTTATGAATGAATCAGTTTCAGAATCAAATTTGAAATAACTGTATATACCATAAAAAATACTACATACTATAACAAAGTTACCAAAAAACATCCAAATAGGACTTTTTAAATTATTATTTTGTAATGCTAATTTTGATAGAGTACTTTCATCTAATTCATCAAGTTCAATACTAGTATTACAATTTTTACAAGATACCACAGCATATTTATCTACTGGAAAAACTGGAATTAATGTAATTTGAGTATACCGAGAATGAACAGAATAATTTAGCTTTGTTATACATCTACAAATTGGACAAACGACATTATCAATAGTTCCTTTTTTAATTGTATAAGAATTTGTTCCAAGTAAAAAAAACATAAATTATTTAGTTATTTAATGCCAATTCAATTGCATTTGTAAATAGATCTTGTAGCGAAATTCCTGCTTCACGTGCTTGTTGCGGAATTAAACTTTCTGTTGTTAAACCCGGAATGGTATTCATTTCTAACATAAATGGTTCGCCATTAACCAAGATAAATTCGCTTCTAGAAAACCCTTTCATTTTTAGAATAGTATAAGCTTTTTTGGCAGCATTTCTCACTTTTTCAGCAATTTCCTCTGTAATTCTGGCCGGTGTAATTTCTTGCGATTTACCTAAATATTTGGCTTCGTAATCAAAAAAATCATTCTCTGAAACAATTTCTGTAATTGGTAAAACAGTAATTTCACCTTTATAATTTATTACACCTACAGAAACTTCTGTTCCGTCTAGAAAACTTTCAATGATTATCTCATCGTCCTCTTTGTAAGCGTTTGCAATGGCATATAATAATTCGTCTTGAGTTTTTACTTTAGATATTCCAAAGCTTGATCCCGATTTGTTTGGCTTAACAAAGCAAGGTAATCCAACCGTTTTTATAATTTCATCTTGATTGATTTCATCGCCTAAATTTAAATAATAAGAAGTAGCTGATTTTATTCCGTATGGTTTTAAAACTGATAATAAATCACGTTTGTTAAATGTCAATGCTGCTTGGTAATAATCGCACGATGTTTGAGGTATTTCAAGGAGTTCAAAATAGGCTTGCATAAGTCCATCTTCACCTGGAGTTCCATGAATTGCATTAAAAACGGCATCAAAAACTATTTTTTGTCCCTCAACAGTTACTGAAAAATCATTTTTATCAATGGTAAATTCATTTTTATTTTCATCAACATAAACCCATTTTTCTCTAAAAACATGAATGCAATAACCCTTGTATTTTGTTGAATCTAAGTTGTTAAAAACCACATTTCCACTGGTTAAAGAGATTTTATATTCGCTAGAATAACCTCCCATAATTATCGCAATTTTTTTCATTTACTCTAAAATTAAGTTTTGATTAGTATAAAACAAAATTATCATTTTTTTTCAAACCAAATACCTTTAGGAATTTATATCTTTGCGATAAATATATTTTATTTATGAGTTTACGTAAATATTTAACTAGTCGCGTCTTTTTCGCTCAGCTTCTTGCTGCTTTGGCAATATTAGCTGTGCTTGCTTATTTGTTTTTTCACTGGATTACTTTTATTACCAATCACGGTGATGAAATTACGGTACCCAATTTGGGCAAACTAAATCCTGAGCAAGTAGAGGAGAAGCTAGACGAGCTAGATCTAGATTATCAAATTATTGATACAGTTGATTATAATCCAAATTTTCCAAAACTTACTGTGGTACAACAAGAGCCAACGGCTGGATCTAAAGTTAAAGGAGGAAGAACAATTTATATTAAATTAAATGCTTCAACTTTTAAAATGGTTGCTGTTCCAGACTTGATTGAAAAAACCTACCGTCAAGCCGTTCCAACATTAAAGGCTATTGGTCTTCAAGAAGGCGAAATAAAATATGTTCCTTACATAGGAAAAGACATGGTGCTAGAAATGTGGATGAACGGTAAAAAGATAAAACCCGGAACCAAAGTACTAAAAGCATCCAAAATTGATTTAGTTCTAGGTGACGGAAAAGTAGTTTTTGACGAAACACAACTAGATTCAATCCCTAATAATGAAACTCCTGTAGATACCATTCCAAATGAGCAATAATATTGATTTTCAAGAACCAGAAGAAGAACTTTTTGAACACTATAGATTTGACGTTCCCAAAGGTCAAGCCTTTTTAAGAATAGACAAGTATTTGATGTTGATGGTTCCAAATGCTACGAGAAATAAAATTCAAAATGCTGCTGCAAGTGGCGATATATATGTAAATGATGTTCCTGTAAAATCTAATTATAAGGTAAAACCACTTGATGTAATTCGTATTTTATTATCGCATCCACCGTATGAAAATAGGGTTGATCCAGAAGATATTCCGTTGGATATTGTTTATGAAGATGATGCTTTGTTGCTTATCAATAAGCCACCAAATTTTGTAGTACATCCAGGACACGGAAATTATACCGGAACTTTGGTAAATGCTTTGGCGTTTCATTTTGAAAATTTACCTTTAAACAGTTCAGAACGTCCAGGTTTGGTTCATAGAATTGATAAAGACACTTCTGGACTTTTGGTTGTTGCCAAAACAGAAATTGCAATGACGCATTTGGCAAAGCAATTTGAAGATAAAACATCCGAAAGAGAATATATTGCTTTAGTTTGGGGAAATGTTAAAGAAGAAGAAGGAACGGTAACTGGTAATATTGCTCGTCATGTAAAAGACAGAATGCAAATGTCGGTTTTTGCCGATCCAGAAATCGGTAAACATGCTGTTACTCATTATAAAGTATTGGAACGTTTTGGTTATGTAACTTTAGTTTCTTGTAAATTGGAAACGGGTCGTACACATCAAATTCGTGTACACATGAAACACATTGGACATACGTTGTTTAATGATGAACGTTATGGTGGAAATTTGATATTAAAAGGTACTACGTTTACCAAATATAAACAGTTTATAGACAATTGTTTTAAGACATTGCCACGACAAGCGCTACATGCAAAAACACTTGGATTTATTCATCCTACAACTAAAGAATTCATGAGATTTGACACCGAATTGCCAAAGGATATGACAGATTGCATTGAAAAATGGCGCAACTATTCTAAGTCAAACGCATCTGAAGAAGAGGAATAAATTAAAAAAATAGGTATAAAAAAAGAGCTTTAGAATTGTCTAAAGCTCTTTTTTTTTGTTAGCTATGTATTCGGTTAGTTAATAATTACTTTCTTAACCAACGATTGATTTTCTGAACTTAGTTTCAAGAAATAAAAACCTTGTGGCAAGTTATCAAGTGTATAAGAATTGTTATTGAAAACTGGTTTCTTAACTTCCATCATCAATTGTCCATTAATATTTATTAATTGAATATCATCAATTGCAACATCACTATCAATATTTATTTTGTGATCATTAGAAGGATTAGGATAAACTGATATTGAAGCTATTTCTAATGTAGGATTACTTAATGCAGCACATGCAGTAGCCCAAATTTGGCAAACATATTCTGGATGATCAATGTATGGGTTTCTGTTTCCTTGGTAATTAAAAATCGTATTGTTTCGTTCTAATTCTTTAGGACTTACAGGATCTAAATTGTGCCAAGTTATTAAAATATTTAAAAAAGTTGGTGAGATAGCATTGTTAGCAGTACCATCAAACATGTTTTTGGAAACTACTGTAGCAGTATTGAAAAAACTTACTAAATCATCTTCATATCGTGTAACAAAATAGAAAATACTTCTAGCTATATCTCCTTTAAATTCATCTATTGGTTCAAAAACTGTTGCTGTATATCCAGCAGAATATCCTGAATTTAAATTGGATCCAAGTTTAGATCCGTTTAGAGTAGTATTAGATGCAACATTTACTTTTCCGTATGGAAAATTATCTCTTAGTCCGTTTACTTTTCCGTCAACAGGCGCAACGTGAAAAGGATCATTTTTCATTGGGTTTATTGCTACTGCATCCCAATAGGCTTGAGGAACAATGTGTTCTCTGTTGTAACAATCGCCTTCGTTAGCATAATTTCCACATTGTTGCCCAGTTGATGTGAAATTATAAGGATCAACACCAGTAGGATTCTCTGAGTATATATCAATTAGTGAATTATCATTTTCATAATAAGTATCACGAAAAGCAGCACTAGAATAAAGACTCCAAAGAGATCCATAACCTTGGTCATTGTGACCGTTAGTGATTATAGTTTTTAATTGTGTTTTCAATGTTAAACCTGTGCCTGTTGCATTCGCATAATAACCCGGAGGTTGCGGAAGTGCATCAATTGGTGTAAATTTTTGTAGTTCTTGTGAAAACCCAATTACTACAGATAAAAATGTAATTAAAGTAATTATTTTTTTCATGTTTTTTTTTATAAATTTCGTTCTAATAAAGCCATATAAAATCCATCAAAACCAGATTGAGAAGCAAGCACTTTGGAATCTTTTACAAAAGTAAAACTTTTACCAATATCTGTGCTTAAAAATTTCTTAATTTGTTCTTGATTTTCAGAAGGTAAAACTGAGCAAGTTGCATAAACCAATTTTCCGCCTGGTTTAACAATTTTAGAATAATTCTCTAAAACTTCTGCTTGTACTTTTCTTATATTATCAATGAATTCTGGTTGTAATTTCCATTTAGCATCTGGATTTCTTTTTAAAACACCCAAACCACTGCAAGGTGCATCAATAAGAACTCTGTCGGCTTTTTCATGAAGTTTTTTGATAACTTTAGTAGTGTCAATAATTCTATATTCAATATTGAAAGCTCCGTTTCTTTTGGCTCTTAGTTTTAATTGTTTTAATTTACTTTCATATAAATCCATTGCAATTAATTGACCTTTGTTTTCCATTAGTGAAGCCATGTGCAATGTTTTTCCGCCTGCACCTGCGCAAGTATCAACAACTCTCATGCCAGGTTGTACATCTAGAAAACGAGCAACAAGCTGTGAGGAAGCATCTTGAACTTCAAACAAGCCTTGCTTAAAAGCATCTGTCAAAAAAACATTGGCTCTTTCTTTAAGGACTAATGCATCAGGTTGATTGGGTAAAAATTCGGTTTCAATATTTAAATCCATTAAAATAGCACGCAATTTTTCTTTGGTAGTATTTAATGTGTTTACTCTTAAAATAACTTTTGCTTGTTGGTTTTGAGCAGCAATTTCTTTAGTCCAAAGTTCTTCACCTAGTTCTTTTACCCCAACTTCATCCATCCAATCTGGAATAGATTCTCGCATTTTTCGAATTTTTGATAATTCATCAAATTTTCCTTTAATTTTTCTTTCGGGTGTTCCTTCAAGTTGTCTCCAATCTGGAATAGGAAATCCACGTAGAACAGCCCATACAGCAAAAATTCTCCACAAATCGTCACGATTATAGGGTTCTTTAACATCTGCAATTTCGGCGTACAATCGTTTCCATCGTACTACTTCGTAGATGGTTTCTGCAACAAACTTTCTGTCTGAACTTCCCCAACGTTTGTCTTTTTTTAGTGCTCTTGCCACAACTTTATCAGCATATTCACCTTCATTAAAGATGGCATTAAGGGAATCAATTGTAGTGTAAACTAAATTTCGGTGTAATCTCATGGTATTAAAAAATCAGCCTGCAAAGGTATTGCTTTTTTATATAAAGAAAGAAGTATTCTTTTAAAACCTTTTGGTAGTACAAGAATACTTCTTTGTATTTTATATTAACTCTTAATTTATGGTTGTACATTCAATCCTTTTCATATCAATAATTTCAGGCGGATGAAGCACCATTGGAAATTGTTCTACTTTAACAGAACTACTGTCTAGACCAAAACCTTTTTCTTCTGATAAACTAAATTTTTTCATGAAGAAATAGGCATTCATAACTATGTTTTCAAAAAAAGTTAAATCACTATCATTGGATAGGAATTTTTCTGAAAGGACAAATTTGAAATCGCCAATAATATTATTTTTATTTAATGATTCATAACGACTTGTAATGTCCATTTCTCCTTTTTTTACCATGTCTTTAATAACTTCTTTGAACATTAAATTTATTTTAGTAGGTTCTCTAAAGCCTAAATAAAAATCAACTCTGTACAAGTCGTCTTCAACAATTGGTGTAACTCTATATTCTTTTTTGTAAGGTTCACTTAAAATATTAACATGAATAAACCAATATATATCGGCTCTTTTTGGTCTTTTTTGCAAAATAGAATACATTACTTTTTCTTCAATTTCGTCTGTACGAGTTGCATTGGTCATATAAACCAAGTGTGTTGCATATTTTGGTATTGATAAATCTACACTAAGTTCGGCCAATACTTTTTTGTAAGTGTCTATTTTGACAATTTTAGTGTAATTTTTACTAATTTTTTTGGCTAAGAACCAAGTTGACATAATTCCTATTAGAATTAAAGCAATAAATAATGTTACAAAACCGCCATCTTTAAATTTGGTAATATTAGCGGCTAGAAAACTAAATTCAATAGTTAGATAAATTAAAATTAAAGGTGCTATAAAATACCATTTTACACGTTTCATTATTAAATAAAAATTCAATAGAATGGTGGTCATTATCATGCATAAAATGATTGCTAAGCCATAGGCATGCTCCATATTACTAGATTCTCTAAAATATATCACTATTCCGACACAGCCAAAAAATAACATCCAGTTTAGAGATGGAATGTACAGTTGTCCTTTTACATCTGTTGGAAACTTGATTTTCACTTTTGGCCAAAAATTTAATCTCATAGCTTCATTAATTAGAGTAAAAGAACCACTTATTAATGCTTGAGATGCTATTACTGCTGCTAGGGTTGAAATTACAATTCCTGCTGGCTGAAACCAATCGGGCATAATTAGATAAAACGGATTTGGATTTGACTTTGCCAATTCGGTTAGAGTTTTTCCTTGATGGGAAAGTAAATAGGCACCTTGACCAAAATAATTTAAAACCAAGGCCGACTTTACAAAAATCCAACTTATTCTAATGTTTTTTCTTCCGCAATGTCCCATATCAGAGTACAATGCTTCTGCACCAGTTGTACATAGAAAAACGGCACCTAATATAAAAAATCCTTGATCACTAACGTTTGAAGTTAATAAATGATATGCATAATATGGATTGATAGCATTAAAAACTGAAAGATTGGTAGCCATTTGAATTATTCCCAAAACACTAAGCATACTAAACCAAATAAGCATCATTGGTGCAAAGAATTTTCCAACAAGCTTGGTGCCAAATTGTTGAATGGTAAACAATACAAATAATATTGCTATTACAATAGGAATAGTTGGAATGTCTGGCTTAAATATTCTTAATCCTTCTACTGCAGATGAAACAGAAATAGGAGGCGTGATAATACCATCTGCTAACAATGCGCTACCTCCAATTATTGCAGGAACTATCAACCATTGTATTTTTGTTCTTTTTACTAACGCATACAATGCAAAAATTCCACCTTCGCCATGATTGTCGGCACTAAGTGTTATTATTACATATTTTAGGGTTGTTTGTAATGTTAATGTCCAAAAAATACAAGACAATCCGCCAAGAATAAGATCTTTGCTTATTGGACTATCTCCAATTATGGCTTTCATTACATACAATGGTGAAGTACCAATGTCACCATAAATTATGCCTAAAGTTATTAATAAACCAGCAGCTGAAAGCTTGCTATGAAGATTTTGATGACTATGCGAACTCATAAATTTTTATTAAAAGAGTACAAATGTATCATTTTTACATATTTGAAAAAAAAAAAGCACCGAATATTTTCGATGCTCTTTTGTTTAGTCTGATTATAAATTATCTTCTGCCAGAGTTTCCGCCTCTTGAGCCAGAATCTCCACCTCTTGGAGAATTGCTTTCTCTTGATTCAGATGAACTGCTTCTTGAAGGACTTGAACTTCTTGATGGTTCATAACTTGGAGAACTACTTCTTGAAGGACTTGAACTTCTTGATGGAGTTTCACTTGATGAATTAGTTCTTATAGAACCATTGCTTCTCACTGGAGTTTCACTTGATGAATTTGTTCTAACAGAACCATTGCTTCTCACTGGAGTTTCACTTGATGAATTTGCTCTAACAGAACCATTGCTTCTCACAGGAGTTTCGCTTGATGAATTTGTTCTAACAGAACCGTTGCTTCTTGTACTTCCAGATTCTCTACTATTGTTATAAGCAACATCACGTCTTGGTCTAGTTTGGTCTAATTCATATCTATTACTGTAGCCAGAATTTCTTCTTTCAAAAGAACGTGTTGGATTTTGTCTTTCATAATAATTTCCTCTTCTACCATAATAATCGTTATACGCAGTTTGACATCTTCTATAATTAACATAGTTGTATTGATAATCAAAATTTATGCACAAACCAATATGATGTCTGTATCTAAATACTGGAAATGGACTCCAATAAGTGTAATAGGTTGGATAATAACCCCAATACCATGAAGAGTAATACGGTCTATAGTTAGAAACCCAAAAATGGTTATAAATAACAGGAACATTGACATAAACTGGTTCGTATATATAATTGCTTCCGTACATATAAACATCACCAACTACTTGCACTTGAACACGATTATTGCTGTCTTTTTCAACTTCTACAGTTGCAACATCTTGAAATTGCTCGTTTCCTAAAACCGATTGAATTACAATTAAGTGTGTTCTTCCTTCAATAGATTCTATAACACGTAGATAATCTACTTGATTGTCGTTGTTTAAATCTAAATTAGAAATTTGAGCTTTTGGATCATTTAAACGAAATTCAAAATCCTCCAAATCTTTAGAATCTCCAAAGATAGAAGCCACAGCTCTCAAATCGAGGTTGTCACTAATTTCAGAACTTGTTGCGTTAACTGTTGTTCTGTCTTGAGCAAACGAGCTTGCAAAAATAAAGCTCATTAGCGACGAAAGTAATATTTTAGTCTTCATAACATTATATATTAATGGTTCATAATAGTATTTGATACCAACAATCCAATTTCTGTGCCAAGAATAATTATTCACAAATCATTAACACAAAATTAAGTTGTATTTTAGCAGGGTTAAATGGTATTAAACTTTAAATTAGCATGCAAAAAATCAACCTCCAATTAATTCAAAATTATTTTAAAAAATATTTTAGTGATAATAATTACCCTTTATGGTTTAAAATTCTAAATTTTGTTTCGCTAATTCCAATTTTAGTTTGGCCTTTTATCGTTTTTGGCTCAATTTTTCTTCTTGATAATCCTAAAAATTTATTTTTTACTTTAATAACTATAATTCTTGTTGATGCTTATCCTTTATATTTAATTTTGATAGCAATTTTTAGCTTTAAATCATATAATAAAAATAGATTGATTAGCATTTTGTTACCTTTAATTCTAATTGGTTCTTATATTTCTAGCATCGCTTTTTTGTATATAAATGCTGGAAAATATTAATTATTTATTTTAACATTTAAGTATAAAATCTTATGAAAAACCTTTTTATTTTATTACTATTATCAATATTTCTAAACTCTTGCAAGCCAACTCAGGTTTCTAAAAGCACTTTTTTTACTGCTGTAAAAATCGATACACTTTATAAAAATAAAATCAGTATTCGTCCCATAACGGTTGTAAAGAATAAAGTTTGGTATGCTGCTGATAAAAATAGAGTAGGGTTTCTGAGTCTAATTGATGCCAATAAAATGGAACGAAAAATCAACAAAGATTCTCTTAAATTAGAATTTAGAAGTATTGCACAAACAAGTACTTCAATTTTTGTTTTAAATGTTGGAAATCCGGCATTGTTGTATAAGTTTTCTAAAGATTTGGTTCAGAAGAAATTGGTTTATGAAGAACACAATGAAAGAGTTTTTTACGACAGCATGCAGTTTTGGAATGATCAAGAAGGAATTGCTGTTGGCGATCCAATAGAAAATTGTTTTTGTATAATAATTACTCACGATGGAGGAGAAACATGGACTAAAGTTCCGTGTGAAAAGTTGCCTAATATTGAAGACGGCGAAGCTTTCTTTGCGGCAAGTAATACCAATATAATTGTAAAAGGAAACAGTACTTGGTTGGTTTCTGGCGGAAAAAAATCAAGGGTTTTTTATTCTCCAGATAAAGGAATTTCTTGGAAAACATATGAAACGCCAATCGTTCAAGGTGAATCAATGACCGGAATTTTTACTGCTGATTTTTATAACGATAAAATCGGATTTATTGCTGGAGGAAACTATGAAAAACTAAATCAAAATTTTCAAAACAAAGCATTAACTACTGATGGCGGAAAAACTTGGAAATTAGTTGGCGAAAATCAAGGGTTTGGTTATGCTTCTTGCGTTCAATTTGTACCAAATAGCAATGGAGAACAATTGGTATCTGTTGGTGCTAGTGGTTTATTTTATTCTAAAGATAAAGGTACTTCTTGGACACAATTTAGTTTAGATACTTCCTTATATACTATTAGATTTATTGATAATACAACCGCAATTGCTGCAGGAAAAGATAAAATTGTGAAGATCGTATTTAGCACTAATAATTAGTTTAAAGATTTGAATTAATATAAAAAAAGGCAATTTTCACAATAGGAAAACTACCTTTTTTAATTTTTAAACTAATCAATCTATTTTAATTCGTCTTCAAAATGTACGTCGAAAATATTTGTAAATCCATTTTTAATAGTTCCGTCAGCATTAACTATTATCGTTCTATGAACTTTAGTAATTGCCCATTTCGCTCTAATATCTTCAAAATTGGAACATCTTAATTCGGTAATACTGCCAAAGTTGTATTTTTTCAAAGCCAATTTCCATTCTTCTTGATTGTCGTCTAGATTTATGGCTACAAAATTATAATTGGTGTATTTTTTCTTAAATTCTAATACTTTTTTGTGAGTAGCTAACAAATGTGAATTTAGTTTTTCTGACCAAAAGAAGAACACTGTATTTTTCTTTATTAAGTCGGTAGAAGCTATTATTTTGCCATCTATATCAATCAAATTTACTTCGGGTAATACTTTGCCAACCGTTAGTAATTGAATAGCATTTCCAATTTTTAAAATTTCATTTTTCTGACTTTTATCTGTAGAATATTTATGGTAAGTTTCTAGAAATTCTTTGTTGTTAACCATATTTTGATCTTCAAGCAAATATTTTAGAGCAATATTATTGAGTACTATATTTTTAACTTTTTCGTTTTTTATTAGTGTATCAGCAATATTTAATTTGTTGATGTTGGTTCGCAACGCCATGTCAAGTTCAGTATAATGGTTGTGATAATTTATAGATCCAACATTATTTAACATGTGATTTAGGTACATTACAAACGGAGAAAACTCTGTCAATGCTTCGTTACTATAATCTATTTGTTTTCTAAACTGATAATAATCTTTAGGTAATTCTTTAGAAACGTCTTTTCCAGTTCGCATTTTATGGATAATAGGATAAATTTCTTTTTTCGTATAGTAAGGAAATTTTACAACTCCACTTGCGTAAACATCAAATTCATCATTCCATTTTATTTCTTCTTTTTTAGACTTGTAAAAATCTTCATTATCTTTATTGGTTTTATCAATGTATTTGTTGTATTTATTAGTTTCGTAATCAAATACTTCGAACATTTTATCTTTGTCTTTTTCATTTATCAAATACATGTCCATCAAGAAATTATTTTTTTGATCACCACGACCACAAAAAATTATAGATTCATCAAAGTCTTTAGAATCAATATGAACTTTTATGCTATCGTTTTTATCAAAATACACATATTGATATTCGGGTTCGTTTTTAAAAGTGTACAAGCCAGGCGCAAGTGAATCAAATTTCTTGAAAAATGTATTGTCTTTTTTTAGCAAAATTGTATCAATTACAACATTGTCTTTGCAGAAAAGAATGTATGGATTGGAAGGATTGGCAACCTCTCCGCCAAAATAAGCAACATAATTATCACCCGAAAATTCTTTTTTACAAGAACTCATCAAGCATAATAAAAGCATAGGAAACAAGTAGGTTTTAAAATTGGGCAATTCTTTCATTTGGGTATAATTGTAAAAACAAATATATTTATATGAAATTGAATATTTTGTTAAGCAATAGTTAAATAAATGTTTAAAATTTTAAGGATTATATCGAAAAATTAGCTGCACAAGTTCCAAATCCTATTACAAATGCAATTGCAGAAAAAAGCATTAATTTAAGACCTAATTTGCGTTTGCTTTCAGCAAATATCATAAAAAAGCCAACTATAAAAACTATAAAGCTAACGAAAGCTACAAAACCGCCAAATGATACTAAAAAATCTTTCATATTTATATATTTAATTCTTTTCTAATTGTATCTATTTTATTGTCTCGATAAAAAATATTCATGGTTTCAAACGGAATAATCTTCATTTTATCGCTAACAATGTGCACACACGATTTTTTTACCGCTCGAACATCAAAGTCATAAGGATCCATAAAATTCATTATCAATACTCTAAATAAATTTTTGTAACTTAAATTTTCGCTCTGCACTCTTGGCAAACAACACATTAATTCGCCCAAGGTTTCCTCGGCACAATCTACAGAAATTCCGGTACTAAAAAGATTGAGCATGTGTGTTTTTAACTTTTCATCATGTTCAAAAACGATGGTATTTTTAGAGTTGTTAAGTAAATCTTCAGGATTAATTAAATGCGTCATCGGAAAAACTTCGCCATCCATTTTTAGTGCATACGCCATGCACAAAGCGTCTGGATTGCATGGCACAGGAATTAAATCTTGAGGTGTAAAAGTAGGATATTGTTCGTATATTTTTCGTCGTACTTCTGTTAGCGTAATTCTGCCTTCGCCATCATTATAATCTTTATTTCTTCCGGCAACTTGTGTGGGCTGAAAGGTAACACCACGAACACAATCTTGTTGCAACGCAAATTCTAAAATAGTACCAATTTCATCATCGTTAATTCCTTTTTGAAGCGTTACTACCAATGTCGTAGAAATATTATATTTGTTAAGATATTCTAATGCTTTTTCACGTGTTTTAGTCAAATCTTCGCCGCGTAGTTTTTTTAAAACTTCCGATTTAAAACTATCAAATTGCAAATAAATTTCGAAATCGGGCATGTAAGTTGCCAGTTTTTCTACAAATTTTTCGTCTTTTGCAAGTCTTATTCCATTGGTATTTAGCATTAAATGTTTAATTGGTTTGCTTTTTGCAATATCTAAAATAGCAAAAAAATCGGGATGAACAGTTGGTTCTCCACCAGAAATTTGAACGACGTCAGGTTCACCTTCATTGGCAACGACTACATCAAACATTTTTTCAATTTCTTCTAGCGTTCTGTTTCTTCCATAATTTGGACCAGAACTTGCATAACAAGTTGGGCAAGATAAATTGCATCTATCAGTAACTTCAATTATCGACAAGCACGAATGTTGCTCATGATCGGTACACAATCCGCAATCATAAGGACAACCATAATGCACATTGGTATTGAATTTTAAAGGCATTTCCGATTGCTTGTTGTAGTTTCTTATTTGCTTGTAATAGTCAACATCGTCTGCAATCATCACTTTAGAATCGCCATGCGTTTTACAATGTTTCAACATAAAAACCTTATTGTCTTGAAACACAATTTTGGCATCAATGGTATGCAAACATTCGGGACATAAACTTTTGGTATAGTCGTAATAGATATAATCGCGTGTTTTCATTTATAGTTTTAAGTTTTTTATGTCGGCTTCTATTTCGTTTAAACTATTTTCTATTTCAATTTTTTTATAATTCTTCTGAAATTTCTCATATTCTAAATTCGATTTTTCAACTGCCATTTGATGACTAATTGTTCCTGCATGAACTAATAGTTCTCTACCGTTTAGTTGTAAAATGCTATCCAATCTATCTTTCCAATCGTTCATATACATTGGTGTATTCTGTTGAGCCATAGTTTCTGCAAATGCCAAATACTGTTCGACTAACAATCCAAGTAATTTTATTTCACTTTCGTTTAAATAATTTTTTGCAATACTTACATCATTTTTAGTAACCAATTTATTTTCTTTTTTATCAAATGATTGCATTCCTAATAATGGCAATGTCGCATCAGCTCTTCTGTAAACTAATTCGGCAGCAGTATTTTGAGAAATTGCCCAAAGTAATTTATTTTGAATTATTTTAAAAAATGAAATTGTATTTTCATCTTTCGGATTATAATCGATACTTGTTGTGTAAATATCTTTTATTTTTTGATAAAAAAACCTTTCGGACAATCTTATTTCACGAATTCTCTCTTGAAGTTCGGAAAAATAATTCATTGAATTTCCAGATTTAAATCGATCATCATTCAAGGCAAACCCTTTAATAATGTATTCTTTTAAACGTTGTGTTGCCCAAATTCTAAATTGTGTTCCTTGTTGCGATTTTACTCTGTATCCAACAGAAATTATTACGTCTAGATTATAGAAATTGGTATCATAATTTTTACCATCATCAGCAGTTGTTCGGAATTTCCGAACAACTGAATTTGAATCTAACTCTTTGTCATCAAAAACATTTTTTATATGTTCACTAATAGTAGATTTTGATTTTTGAAACAAATCACAAATTTGTGCTTGCGACAACCAAACAGTTTCTTCCTCAAGTCGGACATCAATTTTAATGATTCCTTCTGTGCTTTGGTATATAAGTATTTCTCCTGAATTCATTTATTTAATTTTTAAAACCCTAAGTATAAACTTCCAATAATAAACAAATATAAACAAAGCACTCCATTGAATACTACTCAAATTTAAAAACAATTGATGGTATGGTTTTATAAATTCAACGCAAAATCGGTACAAAAAGTATAAAACCATAAACAACTTAAATCGGTCTCCATTTATTAAATGTACATTTTTAATTCTGATAAAAAAAAGTAGAAGTAACGCCATAAAAGTCATTTCATAAAGTGCAACAGGATGTCTGTTTAATCCATCACCTAGATTTATTCCTGTAAAAAAAGTGGTTTCATTACCAAAAGTTGGTTCTGCAATTCCCATTAAAAAACAACCAATTCGCCCTATAAATACTGCTACAATTATAGGAATTACATAAATATCGCCAGAAGCAGTTTTTACTCCAATTCCTTTTTTAATAAGTTCTACACCAAACAATCCACCAAGAAATCCGCCAGCAACCGTCTTGTTTTGATAAAAAGTCATCCATGTTTGATGCGCAATTTCACTCGGATTTTCAAGCATTGCAATTACTCTCGAACCAATTAATGCGCCAATCATTGCGCCCAATAAAATCCACAATCTGTTTATATCATTTATGGCATCTGGCTGTCTCTTTTTTAAAAAATAATACAATCTAACACCAATAAAAAATGCTGCTGTTTCAAATATAAAATGATAATAAACTTTCTCACCAAAAAAATCAAACTGATAAGGAAACGCCATAAATAGGTTTTAATTTTAGCTAATATAACCAATTAAAATAAATTATTTGTAACCTGTTTTTTTTGAGTATTTTTGAACCTTAATAAATTTGTTTAATGAAGAAATTAGTTGGTTTATTATTTTTTATACTAACATCATGTTTTGGACAAACAAAATATGGCACTCCAGAAGTTGATCCAATGACTATCCAGAAAAATTTTATGGATTGGTGGACCTATCAATCTAATAATATTATGCTTTCTTCAGATTTTGTTGCCTTGGATAGTAATTCAACTGAAATTTCTAAAGAATCTTTCTTAAAACAACTTTCCGATGGAACAACAATTCCTGTTAGATTGCAATCAAATGATGCTATTGTTTATTACAAACTTTTCAAAATTGAACCTAATGCCGATTCCAATATAAAACCCACAATTGCAACAAGTTCAATAGAAGAATATGAACATTATAAAATGGAAGGAACACAGTTTCCAGATTTTAATTTCACCGATTTAAACGCAATAACTTCTACAAATCAATCTACTAAAAATAAAATTGTAGTTATAAAATGTTGGTACATTCATTGCGCTGCGTGTATCAAAGAATTCCCAGATGTCAACAAACTAGCAGAAAAATACAGCACTCGAAAAGACATTCTTTTTATAAGTCTTGCCGAAGATTCTCCACAAGAATTGAAAACGTTTCTTGCCAAAAAACCACTTTCTTATTCTGTAATTCCAAATATGAAAATTTACATGAATGAAACCTTACATCTCAATGCATTTCCAACGCACTTTATAATCAATAAGGAAGGAAAAATTGCTAAAGTCTTGATGAATTATGAAAGTTTGGAAGCCGCTTTGGAGATTGAGAGTAGAAAGTAGGTTAGTTAAATACTTTACTATTATTGAGAAATAGTTTGCTATCTTTTAGTTTTATCTTTGATAGAATCTTTTTTCTTTTCTATTTTTTTAATTGAATCTTTACTATTTTCTTTATTAATTGAATCATTTTCAATAGCATCTTCTGGCTTTTCTTCTGAACGTTTACCCATTATGCAACTTGAAAATGAAAACAGAAAACTCAATGAAAGTAAAGCAACTATTTTTACAGGTTTAACCTTTATTTGATTAAACCTATTTTTTAAATTGGTATATTTTGTATTCCTTTCGTTTGCTACTTGATTGAATTTATAGTAACCACAAATACTTTCATTAGTTGCATTTTCAACAAAATAGTTTTGCATTTCAGTATATTCCATTTTTGTAAAGTCAACAACTGTTTTATGGCAAGAAGCACAAAATCTTCCTTTTTTATCGTTTGACATGGATTTCCAATTTTCATTACAAGGATTTTGTATTCTTATTTTTTGTCCCATGGTATTTGAGTTGATGAAACTTGTAATTTGCAAAAACCATTCCAGAAAAAATGCAATGATTTGTTTTGATTTTTATTGTGGGTATGGATTGAAAACTTACCTAACCTATTGAAGTATAATAATAACTATAGAAGTTTGAGGCCCAAAATGAATTAAATTTTCTTTTATATAGAAAATGATTTATTCCATTTTCTCCTCACAAGACAATAGGTATCTTTCCCTGATTAAAAATAGTGAAAATAAATCTAATTTTATTCGTTTTTAAGCACAGTTCTTTGTTGTGTGTGGTTTTTTCTTTTTTTAATTGTTTTAATTCCTGTAATTGTTTTTCCAAATATAAAAAATATTGTTGAAATTATAAAAGCAAGTATAAATCCCGTGATAAATGAAAAATTTCTTCCTGTATCACTTGTGAGTTTTTGCATTGCTTTACTTTGTTCGGTTGTAATTTCTTCGCCTCCGAAGATTCCGTCATTATCTAAATCATATCGATTTAAATCCCATTGATAATACATATCATCGAATGTTGATTTACTAACAACCATAAAATAGAAGACTAAAAATATAGTAATACTTGTCCATAATAATTTGTTTTTAGTAAAAAGTTTTTTTCGATTTACTAAAATTGCGATTATTCCAATTAAACATAAAACTGTTGGAATTGCTAAATGATATGGAATTGTAATTTCGTTCATTTATTTAATTTTGTCTTTCGATTTATATCTTGAGTAATATTCACTTGTTCCTTTTGCATCAAGTCTTCCAATTATTACACTATCTGAACTTTTTGATAATTCAATATTTGGTGTCAAATGATAATGTTCTCTAGCGCCAATTGGTAAGTATTTTTCTTCAACTTCGTTTTGATTTAGTTCTGCAATTTCTAAAAGAAGTTTTGCAAGCGATTTAAGTCCTTCTGGATTTCCGTGAATTAAAATTTCGTTCCATTTTGTTATTACGCCATCATCTTCGTCTTCATTATGAGAAACAAATATGTCAAGTTCTCCTTCAATTTCGTTACCTTTTAAATGCTTATATTTCATTATAATCTCTTTTGTCGTCTCGGTTTCTGCAAAATCACACCTAACGTTTCGCGGCTTCAAGAAGTGGCGATGAACCAAGACCAAGCCTTCACAAATATAAACAAAACTTTTAATTAAAAACCTTTCCAATTTCTGATAAATCCCATACCTCGCCATTTCTTGAAACGCCATCAATTAGGCAATCTGGAACCAGTATTAATGGTCGATCACGAATAAGTAAAATAGGAAATGCCAAGTTAAGAAACTTACTTTTCATGTGCAGTTTTACCGCATTTAAA
>NZ_JAYWFT010000086.1:0-12786 GCF_043778725.1 Flavobacterium sp.
TCTACATTTGGATAAGCCAAATGAAAATCATCGAGAATAGTTTTTACCAACAAATTTGGTTTTACTTTTTCTTTTTGCAATTCAATTTCTTGAACCGACGGATGTTATCCGCTATACTACTCTTTGGTGTCCGGACTTTCCTCTTGCTATTGCTAACAAGCGATAAGGCGGTCTGCGGTGCAAATGTAAACAATTAGCAACTAGAAAATGGTCCATAAAATTACAACTTTAACCAATAATTGTGTAATGTATTATTTTTTAAACAGTTGTAAATTTATATTCATCTTAAAAATAAAATAAAATGGATCGTCACATGTACCACTACGCAACGGTTAGCAAGGCTTTAGAAGAATTGGCTGAAAAGGGATTTACTGTAGATTTTAATATTCAGGAGAATAGAATTATTAATAGTCCAGATGATTTTGAAATTGTACATATATATAGATATGAAGGCGATAGTGATCCTGGAGATGAAGCAACGGTTTATGGAATAAAATCTAGTACTGGAGAAAAAGGTGTTTTTGTTGCAGGATTATCGGCTTTTACTGAAAAAAGTGCTGCTATGGTTTTGAACGAATTGACTATAAAAGGTAACCAAAATCTTGAAAGTATTTAGTACTTGAACGTTAGTACTTGACTAGCCCAGATTGCAATGGAAAGCATTTTTTAGTAAAAAACTATTTTTTGTTGGTATAAAAAAGCGACCATAGAAGCTCTTTTTATGCCTTACAAAAAAAGTTTTTTGCAAAAAATCTTGGAATGGAAAGCTGGAAATAGCTTCTTGAAAAAAAGAATTTGTTTTTTTGAATTGTTATTGCATTTGATTTTTGAAATTGATTATTTTAAATCTATATTTGTATTCCAATAAAATTCTATGGAACAATTTGTAGTATCAGCTCGTAAATACCGTCCGCAAACGTTTAAAGATGTTGTGGGTCAACAGGCTATTACCAACACTTTGTTGAATGCTATAGAAACCAATCACTTGGCGTCTGCCCTATTGTTTACTGGTCCGAGAGGTGTTGGGAAAACTACTTGTGCACGAATTTTGGCGAGAAAAATTAACCAACCTGGTTATGACGATCCAAATGAGGATTTTGCATTTAATGTGTTTGAATTGGATGCTGCATCGAACAATTCTGTGGATGATATTCGTAGTTTGATTGATCAAGTTCGAATTCCGCCACAAACTGGTCAGTATAAAGTTTATATTATTGACGAGGTGCACATGTTGTCATCGGCAGCTTTTAATGCTTTTTTGAAAACATTGGAAGAACCGCCAAAACACGCCATTTTTATACTTGCTACTACAGAAAAGCATAAAATTATTCCGACGATATTATCACGTTGTCAAATATTTGATTTTAAGCGAATTACGGTTAAAGATGCTAAAGAACATTTGGCAGAAGTTGCTGCAAGTCAAGGTGTAATTTGCGAAGACGATGCGTTGCATATTATTGCTCAAAAAGCTGATGGTGCGATGCGTGATGCTTTGTCAATTTTTGATAGAGTTGTTTCTTATTGCGGCAATAACTTAACGAGACAAGCGGTAACCGAAAATCTGAATGTACTTGATTATGAGACTTATATAAAGATTACCGATTTGATTTTGGAAAATAATATTCCGCAAATTTTGGTTTCTTATAATGATATTTTAGCCAAAGGATTTGATGGACATCATTTTATTGCAGGTTTGGCAAGCCACTTTAGAGATTTATTAGTTTGTAAAAATCCGGCGACTTTAGTTTTATTGGAAGCTGGTGAGCAGGCACAAAAATTATATGGCGAACAAGCTCAAAAATGCAGTCAAGATTTCTTGTTGAAAGGAATTGAAATTGCAAATGATTGTGATTTAAAATTTAAGCTTTCGCAAAATCAACGCCTTCTTGTTGAGTTAACACTGATGCAATTGTGCTCTATCAACTTTGATGGAGAAAAAAAAAACTTGAGTTTATAATTCCACCAACTTATTATAGGAATAATAGTTATTCGATACAAGAAATCTCAAATTTAAAACCCCAAATTTCAAATATTGAGGAAGTTGCGAGTTCCGAGTTGCAAGTTGAAAGTTCTGCAAAAATAGTTTCGAGTTCTGAAATAAAAGATGAAAGTTTATCGGAAAATATCAAAGAACCCGAAATTCAAAACGCTGAAATCGCAACTGAATTAAAACCCGAAACCCGAAACCCGAAACTCGCAACCAATAATGTTTCGGCTTTATCGATATCTAGTATTCGTGCTAAGAAAGAACTTCTTGAATCTCAAAAAGGAGTTATAAAAGAACAAGTTCATTTTCCTACGGAAGCTTTTACAGAAACTGAAATGCTGGATTTTTGGTTTAAATATGCCCAACGATTGACTGATAAAGGACTTATGATTATGTCGTCGTTGTTGCGAATTAGCGACCCAAAACTTGATGGTTTTAAAATTATCTATGAGTTACCAAATGAAGGTTCGAAGATTGATTTTGAGAAAGAAAAAGGAGAACTTCTTGGTTATTTACGCGGTCATTTGCACAATCACGATATTAGTATTGAAGTTATAGTAAATGAAGGAATTAAAAGTAAAACGGCTTTTACAGCAATAGATAAATATAACCGACTGAATGAAATTAATCCGAATTTGGAAGTTTTGAAGAAGATGTTTGATTTAGATGTTTAAAAAAGGCTATAAAAATGTTTACCGCCTTTTTTATTTTTAGTGTTCTATTTCTTCAAAAACCCAATCAATCCGTTCATATACGTTTGTTGGTCGTCGTATAAACTCATGTGACTTCCGTTGGCACAATATAAATAGGTTCCTTTTGGGAATTGAGATGCCATCCATTTCATGTATTCTGGATCCATAGTGTCGTATTTTGCTCCTACTACTAATGTTGGAATTGTAATGTTTTTTAATTCTTTAGAAACATCCCAATTGGTTAATTTTCCTGATATTCCTAGTTCGCTTGGACCTTGCATCGTTATATAAAGTGATGAATTTAATCTACTAAAAGCTCTATTTACTGGTTCTGGCCATTGGTTTACAGGTTTTCTTAAAATATGCTGGTTGTAAAAGTTAGCCATTAAAAGTTCCATATATTTTGGATTAGAATAGTCTTTTTTAGCTTCTAATTCTTTGATGGTTTTAAGCACATCAGGATTCATTTGTTTTTCTAAAACTTTAGAATATTCGCCATATTTAGGACAACTTGCCATCATGTTTGAGACAATTAATCCCTTCATGTTTTGTTGGTATTTTAAAGCATATTGCATTCCTAGAATTCCGCCCCAAGAATGTCCTAACAAATAAAAATTATCTTTATTAAGATTTAATGCAACCCTAACTTGCTCCACTTCTTCAACATATCTAGGCAAATCCCACATTGTAGTATCGTTTGGATTGTCAGAAAAACCAGTTCCTAACTGGTCGTAATAAATAAATTCGATACCTTCTTTTGGAAGAAAACTTTCCATACATTCAAAGTATTCGTGACTCATTCCTGGTCCGCCATTTAACAATAGTAATTTTATTTTTGGATTGTTTCCGTATCGTTTTGTCCAAACTTTAAACTTCCCTTTTGGTGTTTCAATGGTTATCATTTTGACACCACCAATTTTAATTCCAGTTTCATTAGAATTGAAATATTCAGTGTTTTTTTCTTCTTGTTTGCAGGAAATAAAAAGAGAAAAAAGGGCTAATCCGAAAAGAAATTTGAAGTTTTTCATACTTTATAAATTAAATTCTACCGTAATACATTGCTTTTACAATTCCGTCTGAAAGTCCAATTTTTGGCACATAAATTTGTCTTGCTCCACTCCATTTCATTGCGTTAAGATAGATTTGTGTTGCCGGAATAATTACATCGGCTCTATCGGTATTCAATCCTAATTCGGCAATTCTTTGTTCGTAAGTTAGCGAATTCAAATATTGGTATTGTGATGCTAAATATACGTAAGACAATGGTTTATCTTGGTGTTTTTCAGAAAGTTTATGAATTTTATTAATGTTTCCGCCCGAACCTATTAATGTAATTGCATCATAAGGTTCGCAATTGGTTTTAATCCATTTTTCAATTTCAATCCACACAACTTCGTTAACCATATTATTTAGTAACCGAACCGTTCCGTTTTTAAAGGACTTAGAATTGATCATTTTTCCATCAGAAAACAAAGAAAATTCAGTACTTCCACCACCAACATCAACATATAAATAGGTTTTGTCTGTGGTTAAGAAACTGTGCAAATCTGAAGAAGCAATTATTGCGGCTTCAACTTTTCCTTCGATAATATCAATATCTATATGAGATTTCTCTTTGATTATAGCCGTAACTTCTTTTCCGTTATAGGCTTCACGCATTGCCGAAGTGGCACATGCTTTGTATTTTTCGACCTTGTAAACTTTCATTAAAAGGCGAAAAGCTTCCATGGCATCTACCATTCTGTCTATATTTTCTTGAGTTATTTCACCAACAGTAAAAGCGTCTTGTCCCAAACGAATGGGTACTCGAATTAGAGCCGATTTATTGAACTGCGTTTCTTTTCCGTCTTGTTCTACAATATTGGTTATAAGCAATCGCATGGCATTGGAACCAATATCAATCGCGGCATATTTTTTTATTGAAATCATTAATTTTTGGGTGCAATTATGGTTTTATTGTAATTTATGAAAAATTTTCTTTGGGAATTTCTAGATAGGATTTATAGTAATTGTACGTTTCTAATTGTGCTCTAAAAACTGGTTCTCCTTCTTTTCTAATTCTGTATTTATTGTCTAATTTTTCTGAATGGTAACGAGCTTTTACATTTCCTTTCCATCCAACGTTAAAATTGTCTATCAATTGTTTTTTAATATCCTCATCATAAATAGGACAACTAACTTCTACTCTACCATCAAGATTTCTAGTCATAAAATCGGCTGATGATATGAAAACGTCAGGATTATTATCGTTACAAAAAATAAAAATTCGTGAATGTTCTAGGAAATTATCGACAATACTTATGGCTTCAATATTTTCGCTCATGCCTTTTACACCGGGAATTAATGAACATATTCCTCGTATTTGAAGTTTCATTTTCACTCCAGCATTACTTGCATCATACAATTTATCAATCATTTCAAAATCAGATAAACTGTTCATTTTTAAATTAATATAAGCTGGTCTACCTGCTTGTGCATTATGAATTTCTCTGTCTATAAGTTTGTAAAATTTGGATCGCGAATAATGTGGTGAAACAATTAAATGCTTGTATCTGTGTAATCTGTAGTTAATATCAAAAAAATCAAAAATCTTAGAAACATCTTTTAAAATTTGTTGATGACTTGTAAGAAGTGTAACATCGGTGTAAACTTTAGCGGTAGATTCGTTGAAGTTTCCAGTAGAAATGAATCCGTATCGTTTCATTTTTCCATCTTCAATTCGTTCTACCAAACAAATTTTACTGTGCACTTTTAAACCTTTCAAACCAAAAATAAGTTCGATTCCTTCCTGCTGCATTTGCTCTGCATAAGAAATATTACTTGCCTCATCGAAACGTGCTTGAAGTTCGATTTGAACCACAACACGTTTTCCATTTTTGGCCGCATTTACAAGAGAACTAATTATTTGAGAATTTTTTGCTAATCGGTACAAAGTAATTTTTATAGTAGTCACTTTTGGATCTAAAGCTGCTTCACGCAAAAACTTTATTAGATACGAAAACGACTGATATGGTGCCGAAATTAGAAAATCTTTTTTTGCAATTTTGGTCAAAATACTACCTTCTAGCGACAAACCTTCAACTGGTAAAGGCGCTTTTTGTTGGTATAATAAATCGTATCTGCCAAGATTTGGAAAATTCATATAATCACGTCTGTTGTGGTAACGTCCACCGGGAATTATACTATCGGAAGCATCGATTCCCATTCTATTTAGAAAAAAATTTAAAGTATCTTTCTCAATTTTTGAATCATAAACAAAACGCACTGGTTCACCAACTCTACGCTCTTTTACAGAAGTTGCTATTTTTTGCAACATACTCTTACTCATATCACTATCTATATCTAGCTGCGCATCACGAGTAATTTTTATCATGTGAGCTGATATTTTTTCGTAATCAAAAATATTGAAAATACTACTTAAATTGTATCTTATTACATCATCAAGAAGCATTATGTATTTCTTTTCACCTATTTGAGGTAAAACGACTATTCTATTAATTGTCTTTGGAATTTCAATTATTGCATATCGAATTTCTTTCTTGGGTTTTACAAGTCCTAAAACTTTAGCTTTTTCTTCGGTTTTCATTACCAATTTAATGGCTAAATATCCGGCAGTATCTTTCAATAAAGGAAATTCTGCCAAATCATTTAATATAATAGTAACTAATTCTGGACTAACACTTTGAATAAATAAATCGTGAACAAAGTTTTGATGCTCTTGATTGAGTTGATCTTCATTAACAATAAAAATATTTTCTTTTTCAAGTTGTTTTTCAATGATTTCAAGGATACGCAAACTTTCTGATTGTTGCTTTATAACAATATCGGTGATGTCTTTTACTAATTGTTGCGCAGTGATTCCGCCAAGTACTTTTTCACCTGTTTTTCCAGTTAGACTAAGACGTCTGATAGCTGCAAATCTAACTCTAAAAAACTCATCTAGGTTATTAGAAAAAATTCCTAAAAAGCGAAGTCTGTCCAACAAAGGAACCGATTCGTCTGCTGCTTCTTGTAAAACCCTTGCGTTGAAAGTTAACCAACTTTTTTCTCTGTCGATGTATCTGTAATTGTTTTCTTTAATCATAATTAAATATCTCTTGGAACTATAATTTTATTGGTTTTGCCTTTTTTAATATCACTCCAATTATCACAATCAAAAATAATTGAAACAAATCCAGAAGTCGGCACATTTTCTATGTAAATATCTCCAAATTTATTAACAAAATCTGTAATGGCGCTATTATGACCAAAAAGAATTAGTTTTTGGCAATCATTTAAACAAGATTTAACAATTTCTTCCAATTTGGATGCATCAAAAGTGTACAACTCTTTTTTTATTTCGATTAAATTTTGATTTAGATGCCAGTTTTCTAAAAATATTTTTGCCGTTTGCTGCGTTCTTGTAGCATAACTACACCAAATTATAGCATCAGAATTTACATCATCAATTGTTTTATGTGCAACTTTAATCGTTTTTTCTTTTCCAGACAATGTTATTTCTCTTTTAAAATCTTCAATCGGTAAATCCCAACTAGATTTTGCATGACGAATCAAAATTAAATTTTTCATTTAAACTTTATATGTAAGATATTAAATACAATAATTAACAAAATATGTCATTTATCTGTTATTTTATACACTTTATCGATTATTTTTTTGGTAAATATAAAAATGCTAATTACTTTCGAAGAATAATTTGTGATGATAAAGTCCAAATTTAAAACAAAAAATCCGATTTGGATATTTAAAGTATTAAATAAATATTAGTAGAATTAATTCTACTTAAAAACAAAGCTAAAGTCAATATTGATAAGACTTTGCGAGTTAAAAATACACAAAAAATGTATTTAAACGAGATTTAATGCTATTCATAGACAAAATGATAGAAGAAAAAAATATCAATCTATTTTTGCATGTGAAATAAATTGTTGACAAATGTTGATAACTATTTTAAAAGTATTTGATATTGTCCAAATCAGAAAAAAAATTAACTAAGCATCATAATTATGCAAACAACTACCCAATTGAAAAAAGTAAACAAGATTAAGTTTATCCTTTCATTTTTATTGATTTCATTTTCGTCGTTAATATTTGCAGAAGGTACACCTACACTTTCTCCAAATGCAGCTAATATTACAGCTGTAATTAGTGCTCCTGACTTACAAAGTGGATCCTATTTTAATGCTGGAGATGACAATCGAATCTATTTTAATATTGCAAATGCATCTTCAGAAAAAATGTATTTTGGTTTTGACTGGAGAGGATATTCTGTTGGGATACCAGCAAGAGTTTCGAACTTGTATTACAGGATTAAAAATCCGAGTGGTACAGTTGTAATGACTGGATTATGGAACAATGCCGCAGGTTCTGCAGGTAGCATTGATACTCATGCTCAGGCGTTGGCTGGTCCAAATATTGGAAGTGTAACTACAGGTTATTCGCCTTTAACATTTACACCAACAGTTGCTGGTGAACACTGGATAGAGTTTTATAGAAGTAATGATGGTGGTGTAACTGCATTATCAACTTCGGCTGATAGAGCTGTTGGAGCATTGTTTGATATGACTGTTGCAACAAGTAGTAATGTTAAGAAAAATGGTCGCGTTCATTGTGATAAATGGGGATTTGTAGCTGTAGATAGTAATTATGGAAATTTAGTTACAGCTAACTCTGAGCCAAATTTTTATGTTTATACTGCTGACCAAGTTGTTTTATTTGTTGATTTCCGTCCAGGATTTCAACCAATTGCATACAATCTTGCTGTAAATAGTTATGGTGTTAATCCTGTTGGTGCCTACACTACTACAAGAAAATCTATTAATACTTCTTTAATACCTGCCTTGTCTAATGGTTATAAAGTATTTCTAAATAATCCAGATTCAAGTTTATATCCTGTGGCTTCTTTACCATCAGCTCCTTCCTTTTTAACACCAACAATTACAAATTGTGGTCCTTATTTAATAAATTATAATATTGCAAATGCTGGAGATGTTAGATTAGTAATAAATTTAAACGGAATTGCAGGATATCAAGCTGGTACAGAAGATGTAATTTTAGAATCTTATGGAGTCGCAGCTGGAAACAATTCTTTTTCATGGAATGGATTAAATGGTTTTGGTGCAGTTGTTCCTGATGGAGCAAGTATGACACTAACTTTAAATTATTTGGCAGGACGTTTTAATTTACCAATGTATGATGCGGAGTTAAACAAAAATGGTTTTAATGTTCAATCAATAGCTCCAACAGCAATTTCTAATTCTCAAATGTTTTGGGATGATAGTTCTTTAACTAGCGTAGGAACTGATTGTTCTGATCCAAATAATAATACTACTGGAACAGGATTAAATAATTCTATAAACGGCACACCGAGTCCAACACGTGCTTGGAGTGGCGATGGTAATTTTGCAAATGTTATGCCTGCTCCAGCTATTGGAACAAATGAAACTGATGGTGTAACTTGTAATGACTTTGGAAATGGTCGTTTATTAAATACTTGGGGTTGGGGTTTAACTAGCGCAAATGTAAGTACAACTATTTACAAAGGTTGTTCCGATTTAAGAGTTGTAAAAACAGTAAATAATGCTTCACCAAATCTTGGTGGATCAGTTACATTTACTATTGCAGCTAGCAATTTGGGTATTAGTAATGAACCAAATGCTGTTGTAACCGATATTTTACCAACTGGTTATACTTTAGTTAGTGCTACTCCATCTGTAGGAACTTTTAATAGTGCAACAGGAGTTTGGACCATTGGTGCTTTTACAAATGGCGCTAATGCAAACTTAATTATTGTTGCTACTGTAAAATTGACAGGTAATTATGCTAATACAGCTACAATTACAGGAAATAATACAGATTCGAATTTGAGTAATAATACATCAACCAGTACTCCAATTCCTGTAAATGCAGTGATTAATGCTACAGACGATTCAGCGGGACCAATAAATGGTGTTACAGGTCAAACTAATGTTTTGAATGTGTTTACTAATGACACTTTAAATGGTGTACTAGCGACCACTTCAAATGTGATATTGACAACTGTTACTCCAAATGCAAATTTGACTTTAAATCCAAACGGTTCTGTAAATGTTCTTCCTGGAACTCCCAATGGAGTTTATAGTTTAACTTATCAAATATGCGAGATAATAAACCCATCGAACTGTGATACGGCAATAGTTACAATATCTGTAAATGATGGTGTTCTTGCATGTAATGCACTAAATCCTATACCTTTTACTTCTACTATTTTTGACATCTTAACAACTAGCTCATCAACTAATGGTTTGTGTGTTTTAGGTTGTGGTTTGTCAAATGTTGGAAGGTTAATTGATACGGATCTTACAAATTTTGCTACTGCTTCAACTGCAATTGGTGTTGGAGTTACTCATAGATTAAGAGTTACTGATGGTAATACTTCTTATGTTGCAGGTACTTTTGCAGGATACAGAATTGCTCCAAATGGTGGACTTTTATCGGTTGATTTATTAAACAATATTTCCATCAAAACTTATCTTGCTGGCGCTTTAAGAGAAACTTATACTGGTAGTGCACTAGTTAATTTAAGTTTACTATCAAATCCGGGTAATTTTGTAGTTGGTTTTAATTCGAATCAATCATTTGATGCTATTGAAATTACTATTGGAAGTTTAGTTGGAGCATTGACTTCAACAAATATTTATTACCCAGTAATTGTTAATTATTGTGCTGGTCCTACATTAGACTGTAACGTTCCAACGGCAATGAATTATCCTTTGTTTCCAACAACTATCGAAAATACGCATACTGGAATTTCTGGTGTAAGTGTTGGTAGTGTTACTAACACTGAAAATGTTTTAACTGCTAGTACTTCTGATTTTGCAACTATCAACTTACTTGTTGGTGTTCTTGGTTCAGGAAGTTTAGCTGTAAAAGATCAAGTTACTGATTATCCAGCTGGAACTTATGCAGGATTTGAAATTGAAAACACTAATCTTGTTAGCGTTGCTGCTCTTGGAAATCTTCAAATTAAAACTTATTTAAATGGAACACTAAAAGAACAATTCTCTGGAAATAATCTTTTAGTTAATGGTACTTTATTAAATTCTACTGGTCGTTATAAAATTGGTTTTGTAGCTACACAATCTTTTGATGAAGTTCAAATATCAGTTAATCAAACTGTAGGTGTTAATTTAGGAGCAACTAAAGTTTTTAATGTAGTTTTCGAAAAATTCTGTGCTGGACCAGCTCTTCCTTGTAATACTCAAGTTGCTATTACTGCGCCTACATATCCAGTGTATGTTAATGGTGCAAATACTGGTATTAATGGTTTAGTATGTGTTCTTTGTTCTGTTGATACTACTGAAAATTTAATTGATACTAATGCTACTAACTTTGCTCAAATTAATTTAACAGCAAGTGTTGGAACTAGCGGAAGTATTTCTGTTAAAGATCAAATTACGGATTATCCTGCTGGTTCATTTGCAGGTTTTGATATAGAAAATACAGCACTTTTAAATGTTAATGCTTTTGATTCTATTAGAATTACAACTTATTTAAATGGTGTTCAGCAAGAAACTAAAATTGGTAATGGAGCTTTAGTTTCTGTTAATACAGGTCTTCTTGTTGGTAGTTCAAGACAAACCATAGGTTTTGTTACAACTCTAGCTTTTGATGAAGTAAAAATTTCATTAACTAATTTGGCTACTGTAACTCTTGGAACAACTAAAGTTTATAATGGTGTCTTTCAAAAATTCTGTCCTACAAATGTAGAATGTAATCAATCATATGCTTTAACTAATCCTACTTTTCCTGTTACAATTGACGGAAGCAAAAGCGGAATAAATGGTGTAGCTTGTGTAGCTTGTGCTGTAAATAACACTAATAATGTTCTTACTGCTTCTACAACTGATTTTGCTCAAATTATAATTACTGCTGGTGTAGCTGCATCAGGTTCTATAGCAGTTGCGGATCAATTGTTTACTTATCCTGCAGGAACTTTTGCTGGATTTACTATCAGAGATTTAAATACTATATTAGAATTAAATTTATTCAATTCATTAACAATATCCACATACAATAATGGAGTATTTCGTGAATCAAGAAATGGTTCTCAATTATTAAATCTTAATGTTCTTGGTTTAATTTATATAAATCCTTCTGCTTCTGGAATCTATAATGTAGGTTTTGCTACAACTCAATCTTTTGATGAAATTAGAATTAGCGTTGGTTCACTTGCTAGTGTTATAAATAACATTAACGTTTATGGAGCATTTGTTAATACTAGTAACAGTAGTGGTGGTACTTTGTTATGTACTGTTATTGATGCAGTAAATGATACTATTGCCGATACGAATGGATCAATTGGAAATCCTAATGCAGGTAATGTTTTAACAAATAATGGAAACGGACCTGATACTATTAATGGAAATCTAGTAGCAATTAATCAAGTTATTCTTACGGTTACTGTTCCTGCAACTCCAATTAATGGTGGTTTAGTTCCTTCTATAAATACTACAAATGGTACTATAGTAATTCCTGCTGGAACTCCTGCTGGAATTTATACTATTACTTACCAAATTTGTGAAACTAACAACCCAACAAATTGCGATACTGCTGTTGTAACTATTCCTGTTACTGTTGGAATTATCGATGCTGTTAATGATAACGGAACTCCAATTGTTGGAGCTACTGGTGGACAATCCTTCCCGAATGTATTAATAAATGATACATTAAACGGAAATCCTGCAACTTTTGCAACAGTTAATTTAACTCAAATATCTACAACTAATCCTGGTGTGACTTTGAACCCTGCAAATGGTTCTGTGAATGTTGCGCCTGGAACAGCTTCTGGTTCGTATGTTGTTACCTACCAAATATGCGAAAAATTAAATCCAACCAATTGTGATTCGGCAACTGTAACGGTAGTTGTTAACAATGCAAATATCGATGCTGTTAATGATAACGGAACTCCAATTGTTGGAGCTACTGGTGGACAATCCTTCCCGAATGTATTAGTTAATGATACATTAAACGGAAATCCTGCAACGCTTGCAACAGTTAATTTAACTCAAATATCTACAACGAATCCTGGTGTGACTTTGAATCCTGCAAATGGTTCAGTGAATGTTG
>NZ_JAYWFT010000087.1:0-12705 GCF_043778725.1 Flavobacterium sp.
AACTAGTTATTGTTCAACAATTGGCGCACGCTATATGGCCAGACACTTATGGTGCAATTCTCTCGCAAGAGCAATTAGACTATATGATGGAGATGATGTATAGCATTGAATCATTAGAACAACAACTAGAAAACCATAAGATTTTTTTACTAGTAAAAGAGGAAAATCAATTTATCGGATTTGCTTCTTATGAATTGAATGTTGAAAATTCTAACAAAACTAAAATTCATAAACTATACGTTTTACCACAAATTCAAGGAAAAGGAATAGGAAAAAGTTTGATTGATTATATTAGTAAAATTGCTTTAGCAAACGATAATTCGGCACTGTTTCTTGGAGTAAATAAGTACAACAAAGCTAAAGATTTTTACTTAAAATATGGATTCGAAATTACAAATTCTGTAGTAGTTGAAATAGGAAAAGGCTATATAATGGACGATTATGTAATGGAAAAAAAGATATAATTAGAAAACCCAAGAAATTTACTTCTTGGGTTTTTTTGTAATTTGTTTTTCTATTTTGGCAAAGCATCCTTATACATTTTGTAACTTCCTCTAAGCATTAAAATATGCAAAATTATTACTCCAATTTTTGATGGAATACTCAAGGAAAATCCAAATTCATCTACTTGTTGTGTAATAAAAAAAACATAGCTGTAGTATAGCGTTGAAATAAAAATTAAGATTGCGGTTGCTATAATATACTTGGGTTTATTTTTACAAAATCCAAAAGTTATGTAAACAAGAATTCCAGATAAAGTTAAGTATAAAGTTTTATTTATTGTATTTTCATCGGCATAAAATCTGCCCAAAGAAACAAGAATTGTTAGAATTAAAAATAACAACGCAGGCAAAAAATACAACACATTATCTAAGTAATTGCGATCTACGCTATTAAAAACCGAACTGTTTTCTTTAATTTCTTCGTCGCTATAACCATCTCTTTTTAAGTAGGTTAAAACATCTCTTTTAGAGTAGTTGTATTTTAGATAACGCTCAATTTCTTTTTTAATATTTTTTTCGGTTTCCATAATTTTATACTCTAAAAGGAGTAAAATCAAAGGTACAAAACAAAGTTTAAATTATACCTAAAAAATCAATTTGGAAATGCATTTTCTTCAAACATAAAACCCATAGCTAAAGACTTAATTTTATTTTAAAAGAAGAGCAATACAAATATTAATTTTTCCTTCTAACATAAATATGTTTAATATTATTTTTTCCGCTATCTCTTTCATCAATTTCAAATCGATTCATGCTTTTTATAAGCGCTAATAATTTGGGAAAACCATAATTTCTTGAATCAAAATCGGGTTTCTTTTTTAGCATAAGGTTTCCTAGTTCACCCAAAAAAGCCCATCCGTTTTCATCTTCAAGGTCAGAAATACTGTCGGCAAAAAGTGTGATTATTTTTGGATCTATTTTACTAATTGGATTGTTTGGTTGTGTTTTATTATTTTTGGAAGGTCTTTTATTGTTGGGTTCTATGTGGGTTTCTAGATCGGGTTTCTTTAAAATTTCTATGTATATAAATTTATCGCAAGCCGTTATAAATGGGGTTAATGTTTTCTTCTCACCAATACCAATTACTTTCATTCCAGCTTCGCGAAGCCTTGTAGCAAGTCGGGTAAAATCAGAATCGCTTGAAACTATACAAAAACCATCTACTTTTCCTGTATATAATATGTCCATAGCATCAATTATTAATGCGCTATCGCTTGCATTTTTCCCGGTAGAGTAACTGTATTGTTGAATAGGAGTAATGGCATTTTCTAACAAAACATTTTTCCATCCAGACACGGTAGGTTTTGTCCAATCGGCATAAATTCGTTTAAAGGTTGGAGTTCCATATTTTGCAATTTCTTCAAACATTTCTTTTACATTTGCGTAAGGTACATTATCTGCATCTATGAGTACGGCAAATTTCAAATCGTTCTTAAGTGTCATGGTTTCTTTTTTTTGAAAATCAAATATAGTGAAAATTGACAACATGATCAACTTGGTTGTTCGCACTTTTATACAAAAAAATCCTGCTTCATCTTCCCAGAATCAGCAGGATTTAATAAAAACATAACCACTTTTTTATCTCTTGTCTTCTTTTTTACCTTCTTGAACTAAGGCTTTTGTTCCGTCGGTTTTATAGTAGTAATAATCATTGTTTGTATTACTATGGCTTGTTGTGTAATCATTATCATCTTCATATTGATTATGTCCATTAGAATATGCAAAACCGTTTCTTCTTCCTTTAACTTGACCAAACATATCTACAATTTCGCCACGACGGTTGTAAACAATTTGCAATCCACCAACTTGTGCCAAGGCAAATCTGTTATAACTCATGTAAACAGTTCCAATTCTATTTACTCTATCACGGTTGTCGTAGTTTATAAAAGTGTTTCCAACTCTTCTCACTCTACCAAAACTATCGTGTTCTATTAAAACACCATAATTAGAAGGTACATTTCTTTGAACTTCTGTAGTTCTTCTTCCGGCCAATTTATAGTGATAATCACCTTGAGAATCTTCTGGACGTGTATTAAAATCAAAGTCGCCATTGGCAAAAACAAAAAACTCAATGCCTCTTTCTGTAAATGAGATTGGCTCGTCTAGGCTAAATCTTGTTACAATTCTTTCATCAGTAATTTTTAATACATCTGATGCCTTCGCTACACTTCCTAACAGTAAAATGCTAGCTACTAAAAGGGTAATTTTTTTCATAATCAATAGTATTTAAAAGTTTACTTACTCTTGCGATTTTCAGTTTCTTCGATCAGATTTATGTTCTGATGTTTTATACATTTCAAGATGCGTGCCAAAACCAGTTAAACAATTTGTCAATGATTTGTTAATGAAATTTAATAGATTGAATTACAATCTAATAATTACTAAAAAAATGCCTCAATAAATGTAAAAAGTACTTTGAAATTTGTTATTTTTGGTGCTTATTCCCAAATTTAAATAATTCTTCTTATGAATTTTGCAAAGAGAAACCTACTTTTTTTATTTATAATGCTATTTTTTACTACTGCATTTTTTGGTCAGACGTTTATTCAAAGCTACGCCAATGTAGTAAACCAATGTTCTCAAACCAATGTAACTAATGATTTAACAGAATTTGAAGCATTAGGATTAAAACGAAGAGGAACAGCGCCTTTGCAAAATACTTTAGATTGGTTAAAAAACAAATACCTAAGTTATGGGTATACAGCCAGTCAAATTCAAGAATATTCATACACTTATTCTGGATCTACAGCAGTTTGTAAAAATCTAGTTGTGACAAAAATTGGAACAGTTTATCCTAATATTTTTGTTATTGTAGATGGACATTATGATTCTATAGCAGGAACAGGAACCAATGATAACGGAAGTGGAGTTGCTTGCATACTTGAAACAGCAAGGTTATTGCAAAATATTCCGACAGAATATTCTATAAAATTCATCAATTTTAGTGGTGAAGAAGACGGATTAAAAGGCAGTCAAAACTTTGTTTCATCAGTTGTCAATGCGACTACTCCCAAAATGGATATACGATTGGTTTTTAATCTTGATGAAGTTGGTGGTGTTGCTGGTTTAACCAACGACACAATTACTTGCGAGCGCGACACAAGTTCGCCAACAACTAATAATGCTTCATCCAATACATTTACTAACGAGTTAATTAATTGTGTAACTTTATATTCGCCATTGAATACTTATTTATCGTATGCTTATGCCTCAGATTACATGTCGTTTCAAAGCAATAACGAAATAATAACTGGTTTTTTCGAAAAAAATGAAACTAGCCACAAGCACACCACAACCGATTTACTTATCTACATGGATCCTATTTATAATTATAATGTTGCTAAAGCCACTATTGGAGCCACTTTGCATTTTGCAGTTGCAAGTACAACAGCATTATCAAACCAAGACAATAAAGATTTTAATGTAAGTTTCTTTCCAAATCCTGCTACTGATGTTTTGAATGTTAATTTAGGATCGTTATCCGAAACCGATTATACACTTACAATAGTAGATGTTTTAGGAAAAACGGTTATGCACTCTATCATTACCAATGCCCAATTGGTACAACAAATTCCTGTTGGTGACTTGGCTAAAGGAATGTATCTTGCGGTTTTACAAACTGGCGACAAACAAATTACTAAGAAAATTGTTATAGAGTAACTTTATACTTACAGCTTATCATTATTGAAGAAGTCGGACTTAGGTTTGGCTTTTTTTGTTGCTTTTTTATTTTTTTTTGCGATTTACTGAAAACCGTAGTGTTCTTCTAAAATCTTTGGTTTTATTTGTAGTTGTGCTTCTAGATATAAAGTTTTATATTTGGGAATGGAAGTGATAATTTAGCTTTGATTGAAATTGGATTGTTGCTGTTTTAGATGTGATACGCATCAGCTTGTGAGAGCATAATGAAAATAAAAAAAAAGAATAAATGGAATATTCAGGGCATTTTATATTTGAACTTATAAAAATTACAATTTTAGGATTTGTTTATTCAACAATCCTGTATTTTATTTACAAAAATATACCGAAAAGTAAGAAACCTGAATGGTATGAAAAATTATTGATATCTAAAAAAACACTTTGGTTATATATTTCCATTTTTCTTTTGTTTTATATGTTTACTCCATATGGTAATCATGGTTTAGGAGATAGTGCAAGAATTCCTATTAGTTTAACAAAGGAAATTAGTAATATAAATTGGACAGTTTATGGAAAATTAAATGATGTAAAAAGCAACGAAAAGAATGACATCTATTTAACTCAATTTAAAGTTGAAAAGGATATCTTGTGCGGAAACTTAAGTAGTGATTTTTATGATTATAAGAATTCATATTTTATTTATGATATAGATTCTGAAAAATTACAAGAATTTAAAACTGAAAGTGATTATAACAATTTTACTAAAAATAAAAATCTTCCAAAATCTCATGAATTGAAAAGCTTTAAAGAAAACTATGATGATTATTGGAGTGGTTGGAGACTTTTTCTTTTACCATAATCAAAAAGTTAAAGGCACAACAGCAGGTAACTAAAAGTTATGGTTATTTTAGCTGAGAAATATTGTATCTATATATAAAGTTTTATATTTGGTTTAGCAATGAATGTGTTACTGGGCAACCTGAAAAAGATTTTTTGGTTTGTTTTTATTATAAACTAGTTACACACCATTTTAGCCGAGTGAAATTTTACAACAAAATCCAAATGAGTTTAATTAATTATTCTAACGAAAAACTATTTGACAGGATTTTAAATAATAAGTCAAATAAAAACTATTGGAAATATATTAGTGAATTAAGAAAACGAAAATCAAAAGATATTTTTGAAAAAAGTATTGAGTTAACTAAATCGGAAATATCTGAGAAAAAAATTATAGGAATAAATGTTTTAGCTCAATTTGGATATCCAAGATTGCATCAGAAAGAAATTTTAAAAATTTATTTCAGTTTACTTAAAACTGAAAATGACAAAAATGTAATTAGCTCAATATTGTATGGAATTGGTCACAACAATGATAAATTAACCGAGAAAGAAATTGATATAGTTTGCTCTTTTAAAAATCATAAAAGTGTAAATGTAAGACACGGCTTAGTATCTGCAATTCTTACAATTGATAAAATTAAACCTATAAATACTTTAATTCAATTAACTAAAGATAAAGATTCAGACGTCAGAGATTGGGCTACCTTTGGAATTGGAACTCAAATTGAAAGCGATAATAAAATAATTCGGGAAACTTTATGGGAAAGAATAAATGACATCGATGAAAACACTCGATTTGAAGCAATTTTTGGATTAGCTAAACGTAAAGACAAAAACATTAAAGAGGTTTTAAAAAATGAACTTCTAAAAATTGATGAATTTGGCTCATTGATTTTGGAAGCAATAGAAGAGTTTAATGATAAAGAATTTATAACCTTACTTGAAGAACAAATTAAAAGAAATAAAGTATTTAAAAAAGTAAATGAAGATTGGTTATTAGAAACTTTAGAAAAATTAAAATAATCTGAATAAAAAACCAACACACAACATCCTTAGATTTTAAACAAATATCATTAGAAATAATCCTTCTTTAGCGGAAATATGTTGTTTCTAGATATAAAGTTTTATATTTTTGTTTAGCAATGAATGAACGACTATCAACAAACAGATTATTGAGAGTAGAAACGAGTTGGCGGATAGTTAACACAAAAAAGGCTGAAAAACAGAAATGTAACATTTTTTTAAAAAGCATACTCATATAAAAGTATCCATTTAAAAAGTAATATTCATGAAAAACATTTCTAGACGTTCATTCGTAAATAAATTGGGTTTAGGCGTTGGTGCGTCAGTTGTCATTACAACGCTTCCTTCATTTATAACGCAACCAGAAAAATGGGAAAAAACCTATACTGGAAAGAAATTAAATATAGCGCTTTGTGGTTTAGGTAATTACGCCGCCATGTTGGCCTCTGGAATAGAAATTTCTGAATATTGTAATCTAGCAGGAATTGTTACAGGTTCTCCTGAAAAAGCCCTAAAGTGGAAAGCCCAGTACAATATTCCGGATAAAAACAGTTATAATTATCAAAATTTTGACGAAATAATTAATAACAAAGACATCGATTTAGTTTATGTTGTTTTACCTAATGGTTTGCACAAAGAGTTCGTAATTCGAGCAGCAAAAGCAGGTAAAAACGTAATCACAGAAAAGCCAATGTCGATTTCTGTTGCTGATTGCCAAGAAATGATAAAAGTTTGTAAGGAAAACAATGTTCAATTGGCGGTTGGTTATCGTTTGCATTATGAACCCACACATTTAGAAATTAAACGATTAGGGCAAGAAAAAGTTTTTGGACAAGTGCGGTTCATAGAAGCCTCACTTGGATACAAAACGTATGATACGCTAGACAAAACAACTATTGTTGATAAAAAAAACGATTGGAGACTGAATAAAAAATTGTCTGGAGGTGGACCATTGATGGATTTGGGTATTTATTGCATTCAAGCTAGTCGCTATGTTTTAGGAGAAGAACCTATTGCTGTTACTGCCCAATTTGGTACTGTAAATAATAAAGATAGGTTTTCACAAACTGAAGAGACAATTTCTTGGCAAATGGAATTTCCAAGTGGTGCGATTTCCAATTGCACTACGTCTTGCGGTTTCGATATAGATAGGTTATATGCAGCTGCCGACGAAGGTTCGTTTGAATTAAGTCCAGCTTTGAGTTATGGACCTTTTGTAGGCAAAACATCGGAGAAAGAATTAAAATTTCCAGTAATAAACCAACAGAAAACACAAATGGATGAAATATGTAAATTGTTGTTAGAAAATAAAAAATTACCAAATCATATCACAGGAGAAGAGGGATTAAAAGATGTTAGAATTATTAACGCAATATATAAAGCTGCCAAAACTGGAAAAAAATTTTTTCTAAAATAGAAAATTAAGATACTTAAATAACATGAGCCAACATCAAATCGTTAGTGGCAAGCCAAGAATATTCAATTTATATATGAGATATATATTTTCAATACTCTTATTTTGTTTTTTATTATGTGCGTGTTTTAAAAGAACGAAGAGGTTAAGATAAGGAATACTGTCTTAAACTTAGTTGATTCGTTATCGATTTCGTATAAATCTATGCCTTACATAGTATTTATTTCAGATGATTATCCTAAAGCTCAAAATTATAAATCGTATCATAAATTTATAAAACTGACCACAGAAGAAGAACTTAAAAAGTTAACGCATCATAAAAGACCAGATATAAGGTGCTATGCATTTAATGGATTAGTTGAAAGAAAATTTTCTGGGTTAAGAAAAATATTTGAGGAACATATAAAAGATACTGCTCAAATTCACCTTTCTTACGGCGGATGTGTTGTTATGAAAATGACAGTAATGGAATTTATGCTAGATCAATTGCATCCAAATGGAAGTAAAACCTCAGAAAAATTCTCAAGAAAAGAATACGACCAATATCAAAAAATTGCTATGGAATTCCAACAAAATAAGGTCAGCCACTAAGAGCCGTATTTATTAAATAACCATCACTTTTAAAATAAATTCTAAAAAATCATAAAAAGAAACCTCGTTTAGCTAAGACTTGTTGTTTCTAGCAATTAATTACTGCCAATTTTAAATTAAGAATAAAACCAATCGTCACTTTAAAAACCTAAATTTTCACAAAAGACAAAAACAATCTAGCCCTGATGCAAGGGAATCTCGTCTTTTGGGACGAGAAGGAAAGGCAGCAGGAATAAGGTAACCAAAAAAGCCCAAGCCATTCGCTCCTTTAAAAAAAACTACAACTTATCTTTTAAATATTTTCCGGTAACCGATTTTTTGTTTTTAGCTACATCTTCTGGTGTTCCTGTGGCTAGAAGTTGACCGCCGTTTTCGCCTCCTTCTGGTCCTAAATCTATAATCCAATCGGCACATTTTATCAAGTCGAGGTTGTGTTCTACCACCAATATCGAGTGTCCTTTATCTATCAAGGCGTCAAACGAAGCCAAGAGTTTCTTGATGTCGTGAAAGTGCAAGCCTGTTGTGGGTTCGTCAAAGACAAACAGTGCTTTTTCTTTGGTATTTCCTTTTACCAAGAACGACGCAAGTTTAATACGTTGTGCTTCGCCACCAGAAAGTGTTGAAGAGGATTGACCAAGTTGCACATAACCCAAACCTACGTCTTGCAATGGTTGTAGTTTTTGGGTAATCTTGGTTTGTTTGTGTTCGTTAAAAAACAAAATGGCATCGTCGATGGTCATAGTTAAAATGTCGTCAATGTTTTTACCTTCAAAGTTTACTTCTAAAATTTCTTTCTTGAATCGTTTTCCGCCACAGGTTTCGCAAGGCAATTCTACATCGGCCATAAAAACCATTTCTACATTTATTGAACCATCGCCTTTGCAGGTTTCGCAACGTCCGCCATCAACATTAAACGAGAAATGTTTGGGTTGATAACCGCGTATTTTTGATAATTTAGTTTTAGAATATAAATCGCGAATATCGTCGTAGGCTTTTATATATGTTACCGGATTGGAACGCGAACTTCGTCCAATTGGGTTTTGATCTACATACTCAATGTGCTGAATTTTGTGGTAATGACCTTGCATGTCTGTAAACTGACCTGCTTTTTCACCAACGCCTTCTAATCTTTTTTGAATGGCAGGAAATAGTATTTTCTTTACCAAGGTACTTTTTCCGCTTCCAGAAACGCCAGTAATAACGGTTAGACATTCTAATGGAAAACGAACGTCCAGGTTTTGTAAATTGTTTTCTCTAGCACCAAGAATGTCAATGTAAGTGCTCCATTTTCTTCTAATGCGAGGTGTTTTAATTTCTAATGCGCCATTGAGGTATTTGGCTGTTAACGAATCGGATTTTAGAATTTCGTCAAAGGTACCTTGTGCTACCAATTCGCCACCATGAGTTCCAGCTTCTGGACCAATATCAATAATCATATCGGCTTGTTTCATAATGTCTTCGTCGTGTTCAACTACAATAACGGTGTTGCCCAAATCGCGAAGGTTTTTAAGTACTTCAATCAACAATTCGGTATCTTTAGGATGCAAACCAATGCTTGGTTCGTCCAGAATATACATGGAACCAACCAAACTACTGCCTAGCGAAGTTGCTAGATTTATACGTTGCGATTCGCCACCAGAAAGTGTAGCCGAATTTCTACTTAGCGTTAAATAATCTAAACCTACGTTGCTTAAAAAAGCCAATCGGCTGTTGATTTCTATTAATAATCTTTTGGCAACTGTTTTGTCATAATCTGACAATTCTAATGTTGCAAAAAACGGAATCAATCGTTTGATGGAAATATCAACCAAGTCGGATATTGTTTTTGTGCCAACTTGAATATAATTAGCTTCTGGACGAAGGCGTTTTCCTTTGCAAACATTACATTTGGTTTTGCCACGGTAACGCGACAACATAACGCGGTTTTGTATTTTATAATTTTTTTCTTCTAATTCTTTAAAGAAATCGTTCAATCCCTGAAAGTATTGGTTTCCTTTCCAAACCAAATCTTTTTGAGCATCGGTAAGTTCGAAATAAGGTTTGTGGATAGGAAAATCAAATTTGTAGGCTTTGTTTACCAATTCGTCACGATACCAACCCATACTTTCACCACGCCAAGGATAAATGGCATTTTCAAATACTGAAAGTGCTGTGTTGGGAATCACCAATTCTTCATCAATACCAATTATGTTTCCGTAGCCTTCGCACGTTGGACATGCGCCATATGGATTGTTAAAACTAAACAAATGAACGTTTGGTTCTAGAAAAGTCATTCCGTCCAACTCAAAATTGGAACTGAATTCCAATCGTTTGTTGGTACCAACTTCTTGCAAAAAGCAGTCGCCTTTTCCTTCAAAGAAAGCCGTTTGAATAGCATCTGACAATCGGTTAAAGAATTCTTCTTCTTCTTTTACAACAATTCTATCAATTATTAATAAGGTATTTTTTAGCGTAAGTTTTGTTTTGGATTGCTCTAATTCGTCCAAACGAATCATTTCGTTATCCACTAAAACTCTTGCAAAACCTTGTTGTAAAAGTGCTTTTAGCTTGTCTTCAAGTTTTCGGTCTTTTTCAAGATGAATAGGAGCAAGGAGCAACCATCGGCTATCTAAATCGAAGGTTTTTACTTTATTGATGACATCGCTAACGGTATCTTTTTTTACTTCGTTGCCCGAAATTGGCGAAATGGTTTTCCCGATTCTGGCAAAAAGCAATTTTAAGTAATCATAAATTTCTGTAGAAGTTCCAACTGTAGAGCGTGCGTTGGTGGTATTTACTTTTTGCTCAATCGCAATTGCTGGAGCGATTCCTTTGATGTATTCTACTTTGGGTTTGTCCAATCGACCAAGAAATTGACGCGCATACGACGATAAACTTTCCACATATCGACGTTGACCTTCGGCATACAAAGTATCGAAAGCCAATGATGATTTTCCGGAGCCAGAAAGTCCTGTAATTACAACTAATTTATTTCTAGGAATAGCAACATCCAAGTTTTTAAGGTTGTGAATGGCAGCACCTTTTATCAAGATGTTTTTCTTTGGTTCGAGCGTAGTAATATCTTTTGGAATCATAGCAATTTTAAAATGTTGGTAAAGGTAATCAATTAAGAAAGGAGTAAAAAAAAATTGAGCGTAATGATTGACCAATTTGATTAAATTGTGAGTTGTGATTATTAAAATAAAAAAGGCTTATTTTTATGAAATATTAAATTTTTCTATTAATTTTTTGCTTTTTTTTGTTTTGTTTTTTTTGAGTCTAGTCAAAAAACGGCTTTTTTAACTTAACATTACCACAACATTATTATTATTTCTAGAATTTCAATATTTAATTTTTTATGTATGAATCCTTCAAACCACCATATTTCAAACGTTTTAGTAAATGTTTGTTGTGTATAGTTTTTATATAGTTAAACAAAAAATCAAAAGCAATAGAGTGTTATAAATTTGATAAAAACAAAATCTTATTTAATTATGAAAAAAATTACTTTATTTATGTTCCTTATGAGTGTTTCATTTGGATTTTCTCAAACGTTGCCATTTACCTTTAGTAACTCAAATCAATTGATGTTAGGTGACAATTGTACAACATCATTAACCACCGATGCTGGAAATGCTGTGCAACAAATAATTGGTGGTGGACAACTTTATGACAATGCTCAAATAGTATTGGCTTCTAATGTTAACCTTGCAGATGATGCAAACAATACAATTACTTTTAGAATTAAGCCAGTGAATGGTACAGGAAGCGGAAGTCACTTGCTAAAGTTTGAAAATGGCGTTGGTGGACCAGCGAATACTGAACTTCCATTTACAACAACTGGTACAGCATGGCAAAATATTACAATTAATTTTGGAACAGGTTTAGGAAATTTTCCAAAAATGGTGATTTTTACAGATTTCAACAATTCATCAGTTGATACTTATTTAATAGACGATATTGCAGGAGGAACTAATATTGCGCCTCCAGCACCACTTCCAACTCCTCCTGGACCAGCGCCAGTTCCTACTTTAAATCCTTCTGTTGTAGTAAGTATGTATGGTGAAACTTATCCTAATACTTACCAATATTCTTTTGGTGCAGCTACCGATGTAGATTTAGATGCTACAGGTGCTGTAAATAATGCTTTAAAAATTAATTTGGCAGTTGCAGGTTTTGGAGCCGGTTACAATCAAACTGATGTTACAACAATGCAATATGTTCATTTTGATTATTGGACAAGTGACGCAACTACGTTTGGTCTTTATTTAATTTCTAATACTGGTGAAAAAGTTTATAGACTTCCAGAAAATCAAGCTGTTGTGTTAAATGCATGGACTAGTGTTAACATACCAATGACTTATTTTACAGCTTTAGGATTTAATCCTGTTACATGGTTTCAATACAAGTTTGATGTATTGGCTGCTACGCCAGGAACAGTATATTTTGATAATGTTTACTTTTCAAGCAGTCCACTTTCTACAACTCAATTTGATAACGTAAAAGTTAGCATGTATCCTAATCCTACATCTAGTAACTTAACTATAGAAGCTTCAACTACTTTAGATGTTGTTTCAGTATTTAATCTAGTTGGACAAGAAGTAATAAAAATAAATCCAAACAACAATGTATCAACAATTGATGTTTCTAATTTGCAAACAGGAGTTTATGTTGTAAAAACTACTTCTCAAGGTGTTACATCAGCCAAAAGATTTA
>NZ_JAYWFT010000088.1:0-35569 GCF_043778725.1 Flavobacterium sp.
AGAAAAAATTGTGCCATTGAAGACCAAAAAATTACCGATAACATAACATTAATCACCATTGACAGCCAATGGTTTCTAGAAGATTGGGATAAAAACCCAACAATAAACGATGATTGTGAAATCAAAACTAGAGAAGCTTTTTTCGAAGAATTGGAAAGTGTTCTCAATAAAAATCAAGACAAAATAAAAATCATAGCCATGCACCATCCTTTGATGAGCAACGGAAGTCATGGCGGACAATTTTCTTTAGAAAAACAACTCTTTCCTTTAGAAAAAAAAATTCCTTTACCCATTATTGGTTCATTTTTAAATTTACTTCGTAAAACTTCTGGGATAAGTCCGCAAGACATTCAAAATAAACAATATACCTTACTTACAAAACGAATAAAAGCACTCATCCAAGGTCAAGACAATGTCATTGTAGTTTCGGGACACGACCACAATTTACAATATTTAGAAAAAGACAATATCATCCAAATCATTAGTGGCGCAGGCTCTAAAAGTGAAGCTGCAAAAGCGGTTAACGACTACGATTTTTCGTATGGTGGCAACGGATTTTCAAAATTGGAAATACTCAAAAATGGAACCATCAACATTGCATTTTTCGGCATAGAAAACCAATCCGAAAAATTACTTTGGCAACATACCATTTCAAAACCAAATAGTACCGCTAAAATTGAAGTGGCTGCAACATTTCCTAAAGTCACAAAAACGTCTATTTATAACAAAGAAATGACCGACAACTCCATGTTTCACAATTGGTTTTTAGGAAAACATTACAGCAAGTATTACAGCTTACCAATAGAAGTAAAAACGGTATCACTTGATACTTTATTGGGCGGATTAAAACCCAATCAAGCTGGTGGCGGACACCAATCTAAATCATTACGATTGAAAGATATTAACGGAAAAGAATATGTAATGCGCGCACTAAAGAAAAGTGCTTCACGCTTTTTGCAATCGGTAGCTTTCAAAGATCAATACGTAGAAAAAGAATTTGAAAATACATATGCCGAAAATTTCTTGTTAGATTTTTACACCACTTCACATCCTTACACACCTTTTGCAGTTGGAAATTTAGCCGATAAAATTGGTGTTAGTCATAGCAATCCTGAGCTTTATTATATTCCTAAACAAAAAGCATTGAAACAGTTTAACAGTGATTTTGGTGACGAATTGTACATGATTGAAGAACGTCCTACCGATAGTCAAAAAGACCTTAAAAGTTTCGGAAATCCTGATGCAATTGTTGGTACAGATGAAGTGATGAACAACCTTAAAAAAGACGAAAAATTCAGTGTTGACGAAAATGAATACATAAAAGCACGTCTTTTTGATATGTTAATTGGCGATTGGGACAGGCATTTTGATCAATGGCGTTGGGGTGAATATAAAAAAGGAAACGTCATAATCTACAAACCCATTCCAAGAGATAGAGATCAGGCATTTTCAAAATACGATGGCGTTTTATTGTCTATCATCATGAACATTCCCGATTTGCGACACATGCAAACTTTTAAAGATAAAATTAAAAGCATAAAATGGTTTAATCGCGAACCGTATCCATTGGATATTGCTTTTTTAAGAACGGCTACCGAAGAAAACTGGCTTACTCAAGCTCAATACATTCAAGATAATTTAAGTGATGTAGATATTGCTGCTGCGTTCAAAAAACTACCAATTGAAGTTCAAGATGGTACAATTGAATCAATTATCGAAAATTTAAAAACTAGAAAATCGGATTTAAAAAAATATGCATCTGATTATTTTAAAGTACTCCAAAAAACAATAATCATCGTTGGAACCGATAAAAAAGATAAATTTGTAATTACAAAAAATAGTTCTAAAGAAATTGAAATCAAGGTTTTACGAATTAAGAAAGAAGGTGATGAACTTATACAATCTAAAACCATCAGCCAAGAAATAACTAAGGAAGTGTGGATCTATGGCTTGGATGATGATGATGTTTTTGAAATAAATGGCAAAGAAAAAAGCAACATAACAATTCGTTTAATTGGAGGTCAAAACAACGATACCTACAATATTCAAAACGGACAAAAAACAATTATCTATGATTTCAAATCGAAAAAAAATACTATTCAAACAAATGATTCTAAAACTAAAATAGTCTTATCTGATGATTATAAAGTGAATTTATACGATTATAAAAAACCTAAATTCAATGCTTGGACAGGTTTGCCAATGCTTGGTTTTAATCCTGACGATGGTATAAAAATTGGTGGAATTCTAAACTATACCGTTAACGGATTTAAACAAAATCCGTACACTCAAAAACACAGTTTCAAAGCCAATTATTATTTTGCAACCAGTGGTTTTGAAATAATGTATGATGCAAAATTTCCGAAACTATTAGGCAATTGGAATTTGGAAATCGCCACTCAATTAACCTCTCCCAACTTCGCCGTCAACTTTTTTGGCTACGGAAACGAAACGGTAAATAGTGATGAAATAAACGGAATGAACTACAACCGTGTGAAGATTCAAATACTTAAAATAGCACCAAATTTTAAGAAAATTGGTCGTTATGGAAGTGAAATTATGATACAACCTTCTTTTGAAAATATTGAAATTGAAGATACCAACAATCGATACATCAACCTACCAAATGCTGTAAACAATAAGGTTTTCGAATACCAACAATTCATTGGAACCCAAATAAAATACAGCTACGAAAATCAAGACAACCCTTCCAATCCTACTATGGGAATGGGATTTTCTGTAGCAGGAAGTTGGAAACTAAACCTAAACGATTCCAAAAGAAATTTCCCAGCAATTGAAGCCAAACTAAACTTCAATCATAAAATTGATAAAAACGGTAAACTTGTTCTTGCAACTTTATTGAAAGGAAAATCAATACTAAATTCTAATTTTGAATTTTATCAAGGTGCTACTTTAGGCGGTGATTTTGACTTGAGAGGTTTTAGAAATCAACGCTTTTTAGGAAATCAATCCTTTTTTCAAAGCACCGATTTGCGCTACAGTATCGGAAAAATTAAAGGAAGTTTTGTTCCCATGACCTATGGATTGCTTGGTGGTTTTGACTATGGTAGAGTTTGGCTCAAAGACGAAACATCCAACAAGTGGCACCAATCTGTTGGTGGTGGAATTTGGCTAAACGGACTTAATGTAATCACAGCCAAATTAAGTTATTTTAAAAGTGCAAATGATCAAGCCAGAATTTCCTTCGGACTAGGGTTTGGATTTTAAAGTAGCGATTTTAGATTGATACACGTTACCTCCTATCTTCTTGGTCTTTTCATCTGCAATTAAAAGTGTTGTGGCGTCTTTAAAACATATTGCTTCCTTTTGAGAAAAATGATTCAATTCCAATTCGGTTGCAGTGCCTTTTAAAAAATCATCACCAACAAAATTTTCAAAAAGCCACACTTTGCTGTGTCCTAATAAAACTATTTTTTTCTCATCTGTACTCATAGCTGCACTTGTTATGGCGCAAGTTGTATAGTCGTTACAGGTTATAAACGAACCCATTAAAGTCGCTTTGTGCGTTCCTGGAGCATTAGGGATTTTGTATAAAAAAGTGGTTCCGTCAAATCCTTTACTTCTGTTTTTTGTAAACAAATAAAAGTTGTTTTTAAATTCAAAAAAAGCTTCACAATCATAAAACAAGGCTTTCTTCTTGGGCGGAAAATCAGTTTGCTCTGGATAATAAAACAAAACTTTATAATCTGGATTAACTTGCTCTGAAGTCAACTCGGATGCATTCAATTTATAAATACACAAATCGGTTCTTGTATTATCATTATTTCCAAAATCACCTATATAAAGGTCACCTTTCGTGTCTAAAGTAATGTCTTCCCAATCGATATTGTCTGTTTGATTGACGGTTATAGTTCGTTCAATTTGTCCGTTTTTATCTAAAGCATAAATTTTATTTTCGTTACCACTATCTTCCAAAGTCCAAATTATATCAGCCTTAGAATCGTAGGTAATTCCTGAAATTTCCTTAAGTTTTTTAGGCAACTCAAATACTTTGGTGATGTTATCCTCTTTGGTAATACAACTAATTAGCAATAAAAAAAAACTGTATTTTAAATAGTTACCCATGATTATTTCAAATTAATTAGCATTCCAACTCCCATTTGATTTCCGTTGTAAAAAGGCGCTACCATTGCCGATGATACATTTTTTTTTGATTTAAAAAGCGTTTTATCTACAAATGGAAAAATCCAATAGGCAATTTTGGTACTCAAAATACCAATTCCTGCGCCCATTGCCACATCATTAAACCAATGTTTGTCGTTGTAAATTCTAAAATAACCTGTTCCGGCAGCAATAATATAACCTGAAACACCATACCAAATAGAAACATCTTTATATTCTTGATATAAAAACTCGGCACTTGCAAATGCTAAAGCCGTGTGACCTGACGGAAAAGAATTGTCATTACTACCATCTGGACGCTCTACTTTTACCAATGCTTTCAATCCCAAACTTGTACTTGTTGCAATTAAATAAGACGTTCCCAAAATGATAGATCTGTCTTTCAAATTGTGTTTTCCTTCTATACCAAAAGCGTTCAAACCATAAACTGCTAGTGCCGGTACATATCTAGAATAATCGTCAACAGTGAATTTTCTATCAATGTTTTCTGTTATTCCGGCACGTAAATTATTGTTTATAGATTTTAATCGGTCGCTGTTTATTCCTATAACGCCATAAGTCATTAAAGCCGTTGGAATAATTAATTGCTTACAATTGAACTTCATAGGTTGCTTTACAACAATACTATCGTGAGTAGCTTGTCCGTTCATTAAAGAAAAACCTAAAAGAAAAGAAAATATAAAAAACTGCTTCATCATACATCAAAAGTAATTAATTTTACTTTTCTATACCATAACTTAAACTACTTTCTTTAGTATAATTTGTAAAAATAAAAAACCACAAATAATTTACTATTTGTGGCTTTACTAGTGCTGAAGCAAACACCAGTGCAAAATCTTAGCAATATTCTTGGCATCATCAATACCGCGGTGGTGCGTTCCTTCTAACGGAATTTTTAGCAAACTCAATGCGCCATTCATTCCGGTTGGCTTTTGTAAACCATAAACATCGGCAAACAAAACCTTAACATTTATGTGCTCATCACCCATTGGATATGGAATTCCAAATGATTTACATTGTTTCTTGAGCATGTTCAAATCGTACTGACCATAACTTGCCCATGTGAATAAGTCTGGATTGTATTCGTCTATAAGTTGGTTTATCGCTTCCGCAAATGGAACTCCGTTTTTATCCAGTAAATCTTGAGTAATGGTAGTCAATTCGGTACAAAACGGACTGACCTTAGAGCGTTGCGGCTGAATTAAAATACCGTTATTTTTAGAAATTTCTCCAGTTTGCGTCTCTAAAACTGCCAAACCAATTTCGATGATTTCATTTTCTTGACCTGCAGGAATTGTTCCTTGCCAACATGTGGCTTCGAGATCTATAATTATAATTTTATCTGTTGTATTCATTTTTTTTAGTATATTTTTAATTTAAAACCACGAACAATTTCTATTCGTGGTTTATACTTTACTTAACGAAAATCTCTTTCAACTGACCGATGATGTTTCCGCTTCCAGAAATAGTGATTTCACCAATTTTATCTGCAATTTTTTCTACGTATTCCATCTCTTTCAATTTCCATAACATTTCGTTTTCTTCCATCAATTTAGCCGTATTCAACATACTTCTTACTGCAGCAGTTTCTTCTCTTCTCATGATGCTGTTGGCTTGCGCTTTTTTCTCGGCAACCAACACTTGATTCATGATTTCTTTCATATCGCCTGGCAAAATTACATCTCTAATTCCGGCATCAGAAACCACCAAACCTAAGTCGGTAATTTTAGAAGTTACTTCATCCAAAATTGCCGCAGCAATAGTGTCTTTCTTGCTCAACAATTCATCTAAAGTTAAACCACCAACAAAAGATCTCAAGGCCAATTGCATTAAAATGTACAATTGTTTATCAAACTCTTTGTTGTTTACCAGCGCTTTAACAACATCAACAACTTGGTATCTTACAAAGAAATTAATTCTTAAACCAGCTTTGTCTTTAGTCAATAATTCCTGACCAGAGATTTCCATTTGTTGTTGTCTAACATCTACATTTTTAACCTCAACTGTAATTGAGTTGTTCCAAAAGTAGTAGGTTCCAGCAGTCAATTCTTTTACAAAAATTCCGTTTACAAACAACAAACCTTTCTCGTAATTCAAGACTTGAAATCGTCTTACAAAAGTTCTCAATTTTACTGTTTCCAATAAAACCAAAGGAATTTTCTCAGTGATATTCACTTTAGACAAATCGGCTTTTATGAATTCGTTTTTAGTGTAACCTTTCCAAAAAGCATACCTTCCTGTGGTTAATACTTCTTTAAAATTTCCGTTTACGAAGTACAATGCAATCTCACTATCGGCAACTTCCACTACTTCCAACAAAGAAGCCAACACTTCATTTTGCAATAAAATATCCAATTCAATGGCAGAAACAAACGCTTGATTCATTTCATAAATAACTACTTCTTTGTTACCAAACAACCAAAAGTTTCCTTCTTGCAAAACGGTACTTAATTTTCTGTTTTCAAATACCAAACCTACTTGGTATGCTTTGATTTTAATTCTTTTTATCATTAGTTCTATTTTTTCACTTGCACTTTTGTCACACTGAGCGCAGTCGAAGTGCTTTAATCAATAATACTTCTTGTTTTTTACTTCCTACTTAATTTTATAATAAGAAAACGTTTTGTCTTCATCCTCAGACTAAGACGGAAAATAGTATGCTATTCAATCTTTTGAAATGGTTTTGAATTATTTTTTACTTCCTTAAAATTGTACGCAATCTTTAGTGGTAATCAAATGCAAAAGCAAGTCAATATTTCAAACAACAAAGACTATTTTCAAGTTTATTCTTGAGTGCAAAAATTTGAACACTATTCATTTTATTTTGCAGACAAAGACAAAACTATTCTCTTTGTGGCGCATTCATTTTAAAGAGCGAATGCAACTCTTCTTTTAGATTTTGAGTCTAAAAAGACAACCAGACGTCAACAGTTCAAAAAACTGTGCAGGATTCGAACCTGCGATTTCTATTGTTCTACCAACTGAACTATTCCGACATAATCGGAAGTGAGAATCGAACTCACGACACATAGCGTGGTGATAGTTTTTTGGAAAACCATCAAAACCTCCAAATCAAGTTGCACAGTAAAACATCATCCGCAAAAGCGAAAAGAATACTGCAATGGTGCTATACAGAAACACGCAACAAGACTCGTTTGATATTGTAATTTCCTCCTAGTTTTGTCATTTCATAGAAGGAAAAATCTCATAATCTAAGTAAATCAATGAACTCGTTTATTTCTTTGACAAAGATTTCAAAACTACTGCGCAATTATTTTGCGTAGAAAAATTTATTTTGAAATCCAGTCGATAACAGTTTCCAGATAAGCCAATCGTACTTCTTCAAAACGTGTAATGTTTGGTATGTGATTAACTTCTAAGAGTTGTTTAGAACCATCACTACAAATAATATAATCAGTTCCTATCATGTCCATATTCATCTGCTTCATAATATGTTGTGTATCTTTCAATAAATCTTGATTTACTTCCATAAAGCAAGCTGTTTCTGGATGTATCGATTTCAACCAAGTTGTACCTTCTAGTTTTATTTGCCAAATGTAATTTCCAACAACCATAATTCGAACGGCTTCACCTTCAAAATAAGGTTCAATTGTTGCGGCAAATTCACTTTCCCAATTACCGGTAAAACGATGTTTGTTTTCACCACAATGCCAATTACCCCATTTTGCTACCGTATCATTTTCGACATTCACTTCTGCTTTTGCCGAAATAAAACCTCTTGATGAACCAAATTTAGAATACTGCAATGCTTTCACTAAACACGGAATCTTTAATCGGCAATCCATCATTCCAATGGCATTAGGAAAACTAGCTCCATTCCATAAAGCTAAACCTGTTATAAAATCAAAATCGTTGTCATAAATACCATAATAGATAACTTTATCAACTGGAAGCATGCCTATTCCATTTTCTTTTTCCATGAATAAAACGCCATTTTTTACAACAATTTTAGGAATGGCTTGATGCCAAATAATGTGACCATCATAATTAGATTTTATGACTTGATACTCATCCATTTCTATTCCTACTAAAGCTATTCTGTTATTTACTAACATGGTTTCTATTTTTAACGTTATTAATCAATTTTACATTTTTTGTACAGAAAGAGAGATTCGAACTCTCAATAAACGGATTCTAAGTCTGCTGCGTCTTCCGTTCCGCCATTTCTGCATTATGTCTGAGAAGCAAGATTCGAACTTGCGACCTCTCGCGTCCAAGGCGAGTAAACAACCACCGTTATCTTCTCAGAGGTGACTCAAAGTTGATTCTTTTAAATTTTGAGAGACAGTCAAAACATAAAATCTTCTTTGAGTTGGTTCCTTTCTAAAACCTTTGATTCTGGAAGGATTCGAACCTTCAACCTATTGCTTCGTAGGCAATTGCTCTTTCCAGTTGAGCTACAAAATCAGTAATTAATAGGCACAAAAAAAGCACCTCGTAAAAAGTGCTCATATCATAACAAAAGAATATAACTATTCTACATGCTGGTATTTTTGCACTTGTGTGTATTTAAATCCAAGATCTAAGCGAAGATTTATTGATGGTACATATTTATTTATACAATTTTTCATTGCTCGTTTATTTATAATAGGTCGTAAATTATGTTGTAATGTCATCTTTATATCCTTTAAAATCTATTCTATATTCTCTATTCTTTATATTCTATCTCTATTCTGCTTTCTGAAAACTGAGCACTGATTACTAATTTTCAGGTGCAAAGATAAAGTCAAAAAAAAGTAACTTCCAAATTTATTTTTAATTTATTTTATTGATTATCAATTAATTACATTATTTTTTAAACATAAAAATCCCTATCCGTGTTAGTAACAGAGGCTTGAAATTTGTAAATGACTGTCTCTCATTTCGTTATTTCTCAAGGTTATTTTTCGTTATTTTTATTAATCATTCAATAATTATTTTTGGTTTTTTTGGTTTTTTTGGTTTTTTTCAATTTGGTGGTTAGTATTTTCCTTTTTAAACAAAAAAAACGTCCCATTTGCATAGGACGTTTTTGTATTTATATCGGTTTTAATTTTAAAAATCAACTCATTTTATCATAAAAATAACTACAACGCCCAAGACTTACAGCAGGAAATCTTCCTGATGTACGGTCTAAACTGTGTATTTGTAGCGTTTTCATTTTGTATCTATTTGAGTGCAAATGTAAAAAATAATTGTTACGAAACAACAATTTCTTACAATTACTAAATTTAAAATCAAAAAATTAAATTAAGATTACAACCCACAAAAATTAAAATACTATTTTTGCTAACTATTTGAATTTTACAAAATGACTACCATTTCCATCAACGAGTTTTACAAAGAAATATTTAAAGATAAATGTCAACTGACAGAACTAATGTTCAACGAACAAAACAATGCCGATATTGGTCACTTCAATATTTTTAACATTGCAGAAATGAATAGTGCCTGCAAAGGCAAAATGGTAATGCCTTACAACCGAAGAACCTATTATAAAATAAGCTTGATTAACGGACACAATTTAGTAGAGTATGCCGACCAACAAATAGAAATTAAACAAAAAGCAATACTGTTTGCCTCGCCGCGAATTCCTTATCGATACATGCCACAAAACGAAGATCAATCAGGTTATTTTTGTGTTTTTACGGCCGATTTTATGCACAAATCCAAAACAGCTTTAAACATTGATACGCTTCCAATTTTTAGCAGTAAAAGTGATTTTATTTATCAAATAAACGACGAGCAATACCAAGATATCGAACGCATCTTCTTGAAAATCAATAGCGAAATCAAATCTGATTATGCTTTTAAATACGATTTATTGCGCAATTATATTACCGAACTAATTCATGCTGGGCAAAAACTAAAACCTATTGAAGGCACAAAAGAGAGTCACAATGCAACTTCGCGAATCTCGTCACTCTTTATAGAATTATTAGAACGCCAATTCCCAATTGAATCTATTAATCAAGAACTGCAACTTCGAACAGCTAAAGAATATGCTGAAAGCCTGAGAATTCATGTCAACCATTTAAACAAAGTATTGAAAGAAGTTACCGGAAAAACCACTACCGAAATCATTGCTAGCCGTATTACTCAAGAAGCCAAAATTCTTTTAAAACAAACCGATTGGAACGTTTCTGAAATTGCCAATTGCCTCGGATTTGACGAAGTTGCCCATTTCTCCAACTTCTTTAAAAAACAAACCAAAAGCGCACCATTGCATTTTAGAGAAAACTAATTGTTTGATTTTTGCAAATAACACTTTGATTCTCGCAACAATCACTTGCCGCTAAATACCGAATTTTGTACTGTAATTAAATCATAAATAAAATGACAGATACACTAAACAAAATTGCCTTAGTAACAGGCGGAAGTCGTGGACTTGGAAAAAATACTGCACTGCAATTAGTAAAAAGAGGATTTGATGTAGTAATTACCTATCAGTCGAAAAAAGAAGATGCCGAAAACGTAGTATCTGAAATTAACGCATTAGGACAAAAAGCCTTTGCAGTTCAATTGGATATTGCTTCTACAGCCGGATTTGAAGCATTCAAAAATCAGGTAGCTACCATTTTAAAAAATAATTTTGAAGGCAGAAAATTAGATGCCTTAGTAAATAATGCTGGAATTGGAATCAATACGCCATTCGAACAGACCACAGAGGAAATGCTGGATGCCATGACAAACATTCACTTTAAAGGTCCGTATTTTTTAACTCAAAAATTACTTTCGCTTTTAAATGACGGAAGCAGTATTGTAAACACCTCATCAGGATTGGCACGTTTTTCTTTTGTTGGATATTCGGCCTATGGTGCAATGAAAGCAGCAGTCGATTCGTTAACAAGATACCAGGCGTTAGAATTGGGAACCCGAAAAATCAGAGTAAACTCTATCGCTCCAGGTGCCATAGAAACTGATTTTGGTGGTGGAATTGTACGTGACAACAACGATATGAATACTATGATTTCTTCTCAGACCGCTTTAGGTAGAGTTGGCTTGCCTGATGATATTGGTACTGCCGTTGCGTTCTTATGTTCTGATGATTCGAAATGGATTAATGCGCAGCGCATTGAAGTTTCTGGTGGTTTTATGATTTAACAAAATATACAATGAGAAAAGCCGGAATCTTATGTTCCGGCTTTTTTTATAAAACGATGTTATGATGAGGCTTCTATGTTTTCATCATTTGCTGTTGAAACGTCATTTCAATAAATTCAGCCGGACGTGAAAGTGCTATCAATACGGTAACCCTCAAAATTCCCTCCAGAATATCATCTGGTGTCTTTGTTTCACCAAGACCAACAAAAACCACAAAAGCATCTTCCGGTGCAGCGCCGGCAAGTCCGCCTCGCTTCCATATACTATTTAGAAAATTTCTAATCATGCTTTTTACCGTTATCCAGGTATTGGCAGTGTTGGGCTCAAATACGAAAGCTTTTGCCGCCATCTGAATACTCTGTTCAACCATAATGGCTGTACGTCTCACATTTATATAACGCCAGTCTTCACTATTGCCGTCAAGTGTTCTTGCACCCCATACCATAGTGCCTTCTCCAGTAAATTCTCTTATGGCATTGATGGACTTTACTCCCACTCCATCAACATTCATACCTTCTTGTTCTTCAGCAGAAATTATTATAGATGGACTTTCAACTGCTTGTAAAGCAACATTGGCAGGAGCTTTCCATACACCTCTTGAGCCATCGATTAAGGAATAAATTCCTGCCATAGCACCACTTGGAGGTAATTGATTTAAATGTTCACGTATTGCTGTAATAATTGCGGCATACGTCGGACTTAATTCTATCATATCTAGATGGTACCTGCGTTTCAGCAAGTCGGAAGGATTTTCTTTTTGTCTGTAAGCTAGTACCGTTTCAATTGCTTCGGTTTCACTTGCCGGAAGCAATAAGGCTAATTCCAACGATGCATCGATATTTTCAAAAGTAACCTCATTGTTAGTAACAACAGTAGTGTTAAGCCATGGATAATAGGCTGCACCATATATTAAAGAGCTACTTACCAATTCGCTTTGGAATAAACGTATAGCCGTTTCCGAATCTGTAATTTTTGGCTGACGCTCCAAATCTAATATGGCAAAGCGGCTCTTCATATCGGCACAATGCTTTAGTAGTTTCACGTACAGCTGTGCATAACATGCAGTTCCTAAAGCAATGGCATCTGGAACAGCTATCAATGCCGGTTCGTACTCCAATACAAGCGCATCAAACGGATCCGCTTTTGTATCGGAACCTGTAAAATCGCTTATTGACATAGCAAAGGAATCTTTATCACCATACGTATCCACTGAAACAATATAGCAAACACCACCGCCATTGGCATAAAATAAGCGAACACTGTTATAAAGATAAGCTGTATTGTTTTCGTTGATTACCACAGTCATTTCTGTACCGTCTACAGTAAACGAAGTATTATTTTGAGCAGCATCAGCAGGCTTTACTGTAAATTTAGCAGGGAAACTACGACCAAAAAATGTTTCATATTCTAAAAGTGATGTTACCCTTGTAGGCTTTCCTTTGCATGATTTTCCATTAAATTCTGCTTTTTCGGTATAGCCTATAAATGCTACAACTGAAGTTGCAACTTCAATAACAGAATTTGGAAAAGCGTTTTGTTCATTTATGTAAACGCCTGGAGATTTTATTGGTGGTGGCATGGTTTTCTATTTGGATTATTATTCTTTAGTACTTCAATTTTTTATTTATTTTTAGTGTGTAATTTTGGTATGTTTAACGCAAACGATTTACTGCCCGAAATGACTTCGAATAGGATTAGGTTTTGGGATTTTAGGTCTTGGATGGTCATTAAGAAACATTTAATTGATTAACCATTCCTTTTGAAGCAGAGCATTATAATCTTTACTATAAGAACCATCTTCTTCTTCTTTTCCTCTCCATTCTTCTACAAGATTTATGAATTTTGAGTCAATTTCTTTCCAAGTGCTTTGCGGAGCATGTTCTAAAATTATAATCTGAATTTCGTTATTTGTTCTTTGAATAAACTTTGCACATACATCAAAAATTTTCTTTGTATTCTCTAAATCTTCAGATTCTTTGTCTTTTAATTCTATGTCTTCTGAAATTTTTTTATCTAAAACATCTGGATAATAAACTTGACTGGGCTGATCCAATACAAGAAAAGATGGCACATAATTAATCTTACCAACTTCCTTAAGTTTATAAAAATATTCATGTAAACCAAGCATTGTTGCTAAATGATAACACATATAATTTGAACCACTACCTATTTTATTCAAAAATGTTTCTGTCCTGTTTTTATCATCTTTAATTTTTATTCCTAAATATTTTTCTGGATCAATTAATACATTACAATCCTTTTTATGTTCAATAGGTAATAAATCAATGTATGTTTTGATTGATTTTGAGACTTTATTTAAAATATGTTGTTTATCAAACTTCTGTTTTAGTCGATTCAATTTTTTTTGCTTTTCTTCCAACTTTTTATCAATTGACTTTAATTGGTTAACAAGTTCATTATCTTCATCTGGTAAATTCTGAATAAAAGTTGATACTTTACCTATAAATTCATAAATACGCTGATAAACAAACTGTTCTTCTTTAGTTTCATTAAGTAAAATATTTATATTCTTATCAAATTGATTAATTGATATTTCTAATTCTTTGATAGTTTTTTTTAAAATACTCTTTTCATTTTCAAATGATAAGTCCGTTGAAAAATCAATATCCTTTAACTTGTTATTCTCTTCTTTTACAACTTTCAACTTTTGCAATTCTATTAACGCATTGTCTGATTTAGATTCACAAAAAGGACAATAATCAATTCCTTTTCTATTCAGAAACCAATCAATAGGTTTTAATCTTTCATTTATCTGTGAGTAAACATTTTCAATATATTCTTTTTTAGTATTTTCAAATTGTAAAATTTTGTTTAACTCCATCTTTTTTATTTGAAGATTTCTAAACAAAGCTGTTCTTTCTAATTCAAATTCTTCTAACTTTTCAGAAAATCTAATTGTATTTCCTTCTTTAAATAGATTATTTTGTTTTACGTCACGCAATATTTGCTCCAACTCAGATCTTATTAAATTAACACTTGAAGTAGTTATATCAATATCGCTATTTGATAAACCTATTTTGACGGCTTCACTATAATATTCATAAATATTAGATTGCCAATTCTGATATCTTTCTTTTAAATCCTCAACTTTACCTGAAATTTTTGACCTATCTTTTTCTAAAACCTTAATTTCATCTTCTAACAATAACATATCATAAGATTTATATCCTAAAACCAATGGAAATAATTTTTTTAGTCTATTCTGATGAAAAAAGTCATCTGTATTAAAGAAAATGGTATTGCCGTTTGCGATTATGCTTTGAGATTGAAATTGAAAAGCTGTAGTGTCTCTAAATCCAACTGTAATTGAATCTTCTTTTTCATTAACAAATTCTTCAACATCTTGAAATTTACCGTATGAGTTTAAAATACTTTTAATATTCTCTGAATTATGACTATACTTTTCTTTTTCATTTAACCAATCATTTGAATTAAATTGTTTATACTCACCTTTTTCATCTATTTCTTGAAAATACATCTTTTTTGAACTTTGCCCTGAATTACCTGGGCTTTCTCTACCAATAAAAATGTCTTTACCATTGACAACAATTTTTAAAGCGAATACATCAACTAAATTTCTTATTTCTCCTATTGGAATTGAGCAATCAGAATTACCAAGACAATAATCAATTATTTCTATTATTGATGATTTACCTCTCTTACTAAAACCAGTTATAACATCTATTTTGTTTCCACTAAATTTAATTATTCTTGGCTCTAATTCTCTATTAACAGGGTAAAGAATTATATTTTTTATGACTAATTTCATTTTATTAAAATCTTATATTTAATTCAATCTGTATTTTTTTTTCATCTCTTTTGGCAAAAATATTACCCAACCTTTTAGAAATTATTTGAATATCTTTAATTGTATCATTGCTAAACTTCATTAAAACAGTAATTTCTTTTTGACAATCTTCAGTTAACTCTACTGTATAATTTTCTTTATTCAGCTTAAAAATTAATTTGTTAAAACCCATATTTAAACTATCTAAAGTTTGTCTAGACATCCTATCTGCTTTATTTTGCAAACCAAGAGTTAACTCCTTATTCTCATCTATAGAAGTGTCTAATTTATATTTAATAGACTTTAGAGATTTATAATCGTAAACTATTGGCAAAACAAAAAAAAGATAATCAATTTTAGGATAACTTTGTTTGTTTGCTTTATGCTTTGCTACATTGTTATAACCCAGAATAAAACTATGGATAGCTATTGCTCCCAAAGTTGAATTCTGTAAGACATCAAATAAATTAATATTTTTATTCATTTTCCTTATATTTTATTTCCCATTGAGGATGCCATCCAATCTTAGGAAAATTTGACAATTTCAAAAATGTCCCATTTTGAATATACCTATTGGTATCATTAAAACTATATGAATCTTGAAAATCAACTTTAAGTTCATTCATTATTTCATCATATATATTGCATGAAATTTCAATTAAATCTTCATCAGAGTATTTATCAATTGACTTTCTAATATATTTTTGCTTAACAATATGCCATTTTTGTTCACAATTATCTTGAAATTCTTCAAAATCAGATTTTGTTAAAATTGTTCCATTTTTATTTGTTATTAAGAATGTTATTTCAATATCTGACATAATGTAATCTAATATTGCCTTTCTTATTATATCATTACTAAAAGGCCTTTCAATATCTTTAATCTGTTTTATAAATAATTCATTTCTATCAATTTCATCTATATTGATTACTTCATCTAAACTTAATTGTCTTTTGGTTCTAAAAATACCCTCAACTAATGTGTGATTACTAATTATAAGGGCATATTTATTATCAAATTGTAATTTTGAAAAAATTGCTTCCTTACCATTTTTCCAATTTTCAAAACTAGTTTCGGTAATCCAACCATAAAATCTTTGATATATATTATTCTTTTTATCATCAGAATCTAATGAATTAAGAAAAGTTCTATTTATAAATTCCTCTTTAGCATTAGAATTTTCTTTAAATTTAAATTTTTTAACAATTATTTCAAATTCTTTTTTATTATCTATAACTTTATTTAATCTTGAAATTGTTTCCTTTAATGTGTTGCCCTTTTCTCCCTGATTTATTTTTGCATTATATGCTTGCTCTTGTTTGGCTCTTAGTTCTAAAATCATTAGAAATAATGATTCAAAATCAATAATGTTAAACTTTCTTATTATTGAATTTTGGGGTACATTTTGATTTGTTATGGCAATAAAGTCATTATTCAAGTTTAAAGTTTTTACTTTAATTTTATCAATCCAATTATTAATAGTTTTCCATAAATCAACAGAAGTGCTACCAAAATTGGAACCAGATAAAGAAATACTATGCTTGGCTTGAATTGTGCATATATAAGTCCCTTTTTCATCTTCTTTACCAATGTCGTCTACTTTTTCAATTGAGATTGATTCATTGGTATTTAATTGAGATAATTCAAGTAATCCTATTTCAAATTGAAACATAAAACCCGCAACTGAACCTTTTGCTAAATCAGACATGCTATTAAACTTTAATTGATAAAAATAGTTAAAAAAAAATCTAATTTTTTATTAATTCCCTAAAAACCCCATCCAACTCCACACTCATCTTCTTCCCACTTCCCAAACCAACAGCATTCTCCTGATTAAACTTCACAGTTTCCATCAAAAAATCACTAATCAAAACCTCCTTCGGGTGCAAGTACCTCTCGTCTTTAGTAGCTTTTAACATCATTAATTCTTTTGCTTTCTCTTGTATGTTTTGTGGTGCAATCGGCAACAATTCCATAAAATCTACAGGCGGAAAACTGTTGTTTTCAATAATCCATTTTCCGGCTAATGCAGTGCGCAAGGCGTAGAAATAACTTTTTAGTTTTACTTCTTCGGCTTGGCATACGTCCATGAAATTCTTGGTCGTACCCAAATAATGGTGCAAACACGCAACAGGCGAAAAACAGTCTTGTGCCAAACGACGCATTTGGGTTACAAATGCTTCGTTTTCTATATACACCACAGGCGAAAACAACCACTCCAGCAAAGATGGGTTACTTTTTGCTAACAACCTTACGGTTTTCCGTAAATCCCAACCCGAACCGTCCAAATCGTCTTTGGTCATGAACTCAATAACATCGGTTTGCTCCCAAAGTGAAAGGTAATAATCTATGTCGTGTTTGTAGATAAAACGAATATCATAGTCGCTGTCTGGTGAAGCAAATCCCCAAGCACGACTACCCGATTCTACCGCATAAAGGATTTCAACACCTTTTTCGAGCTCTATTTGTTTTAACTTTTCTAGTATTTTTTCTTTCATAATTGTACTTCTCAAATTTAACAAAAAAATTCTTTAAAAAATACACGTAAAACTACGTGATTTTGTTTTTTATTATAAACCAAGAATACCTAACAGGTTAAAAAAAACCTGTAAGGAAATATATCTCATTTGCTCAATATTTGTAATGCAAAATAAAATCCAATCGTTTTCCCAACTTAAACTATACGACTTACTTTGTTTGCATAGAAGGATTTGAACCTCCATCTATTGGATTTTTGTTATTTATATATTACTTAGCACTCAAAACTGAAGACTAAAAACTAATCCTCACGACTTCCATCATCCGCCATTCTAACCAACTTAGGTGTAAACGTTGCTACTACATCTACCAATTCTTGTTGTGCTGCCATTACTTTATGAATGTCTTTGTACGCCATTGGAGATTCATCCAATCCTGCGCCAATTAAAGTTACACCATGATCTTTTAGGATGCTTTTCATTTCGATTTGAGTCGTATTTTGGATGGCTTTGGTTCGGCTCATTCGTCTTCCTGCGCCGTGTGATGCCGAGTTAATGGCGTTCTCCTCACCTTTTCCTCTAACCAAAAATCCTGGCGCAGTCATACTTCCTGGTATAATTCCCATAACGCCTTTCGCTGCTGGAGTGGCACCTTTTCTATGTACTATTACTTCTTCATTGTTCCAGATTTCCTTCCAAGCAAAGTTGTGGTGGTTTTCTACTTTGGCTAAAACGGTTGCACCTAAGGCTTTTGCCATTTTAGTATGGATAATTTCGTGACACGCCGAAGCATAATCGCCAGCCAAGTTCATGGCAATCCAATATTCTTGACCAACATCTGAACTTAAATCTAAATAGGCCAAATTTCTTGCTACTTCTGGTAATTTACAACCGTCTTTAGCAATTTTGGTATAATGTCCTGCAATCATTGCGCCCATTCCTCTTGATCCTGAATGTGTTAACAAGGCTACATATTTTCCTTTTGGAATGTTTAATATTTCGTCTGCTTCCGCAAATTCCATAATCCCGAATTCTACAAAGTGATTTCCGCCACCAGACGAGCCCAATTGCGACCAAGCTTTGTCTTTCAAATTCTTGATGAAATCATGATCTTTGAACAAGTTACTTTCTAAAACGGAGTGATCGGATTTAAACCTTCCTGAAAATCCGTGACCAGCGCCAAACTTAGTATGAGCAATCAATTCACGTTTGAATTTAATTTCATTTTGATAATAAAATGCTTCTGGAATATCATACACCGACAACGCCATTCTGCAACCAATATCGACACCAACACCATACGGAATTATGGCATTTCTGGTAGCCAAAACTCCACCAATTGGCAAGCCATAACCTTGGTGCGCATCGGGCATTAAAGCTCCGGCAACGGTTACTGGCAATTGCATGGCTACTTCCATTTGTTTTCTTGCGCCTTCTTCTATTTGGTCCAATCCGTAAGCAGAAAACGCCTTTGGGTTTGGATTTAATTGGATGAAATCTTCTGATTTTTCATTGGCTTTTTCAATAAGTGCTGTGGCTAATTTGCTAAAAATAGCATCGTCAATATAGTTTTCTGGAGTTTCTAGAACTTGTTTAAAATTAGTGATCATTTGGTCGCGATTGAAACCGTTTCTATTGCTGTTGCTTTTTAATGCAATTCCGATTATTTGTCCTTGTGGAAATCCTAATTCCATTAAGTCGTTTCCGTTGATTGGTGTATTCATTTTAATTTTGCTTTTGGTAAACCTGATGCATTTGCGCCGCATACATCAGGTTGGTTATTATTTCTTTACAAAGATTTCAAAACTAGTGCGCAATTATTTTGCGTAGTAAAAAATAAACTTTAAATTTGATTATGAATTTACAACAACGATTTGAAAAATTACTTTTAAAAATTGGTTTTAAAGAATCCAAAATCACTTTATTATGGCATGATTTACAAAAGGTGTATTCAGCTAAATCTAGACACTATCACAACTTAACGCATTTGGAAGAAATGATTGCATTGTACGATAATTATCATTCTGAATTGGAATTTCCTGATGAAGTTTTGTACGCAATTTTTTACCACGATTATGTTTATAAGGTTACAAGAAAAGACAACGAACTGAAAAGTGCCGAGCATGGATTATCAATTTTACCATTCAATACTAAGATAGATAAGCGGTTGGTTTTTAATATGATTTGCGCCACACAATTGCACCATCATAATGAAAATGAAGACACTAATTGGCTAATTGATTTCGATTTAAAAATACTTTCAAAAGATTGGGAAGACTATAAAATTTATTGTGATCAGATTAGAAAAGAGTACAAAATCTATCCGAACATGTTATACAAACCTGGAAGAAAAAAAGCTTTACAACACTTTTTAGAAAATTCATCGATTTATCAAACGGAAGTATTTAGAATCAAATACGAAATTAAAGCGAGAGAAAATTTAAAGGCAGAGTTGAATTTGCTTTAAGCGAAAATAAAATTATTTAGAAAATTATGAAAAAAATCAGCATCCAAAAAATAACGTTAAACGATATTGAACAATTACAAAAAATAGGCCAACAAACGTTCTTTGAAACGTTTTCTGAAAGCAATACTGAGCAAAACATGACGACTTATTTGGAAGAAGGATTTTCGGTGGAGAAATTATCATCTGAATTGAATAATGAAAATGCAGAATTCTATTTTGCGTTGCAAAACGACAATCCAATTGGGTATTTAAAATTAAACTTTGGGCAATCGCAAACCGAATTGCAAGACGACAAAGGACTAGAAATAGAACGAATTTATGTATTAAAAGAATATCATGGAAAAAGCGTTGGACAACTGCTGTATGATAAAGCCATAGCAATAGCCAAAGTTAAAAATGCAGATTATGTATGGTTGGGCGTTTGGGAAGAGAATCACAGAGCTATTAGTTTTTACAAAAAAAATGGTTTTATAGAATTTAACAAACACATTTTCAAATTAGGAAATGATGAACAAACCGACCTAATGATGAAATTAAAACTAATCGAATACTAATTTAAAGGTTTAGAAACGGAGCACATATCTCGAAATTGTGGGAATGAAAACTGAAAACCGAAAACTGAATACTTTCAAAAAATGGCTCAAAACAAAAACGCATTAATCCGATACAAAACCATAGACAAGTGTCTGCAAAATCATTATCGAACTTGGACACTAGACGAGTTAATTGATGCTGTTAGCGATGCATTGTATGAATATGAAGGAAAGGAAAATCCGGTAAGTAAACGAACGATTCAATTGGACATTCAATTGATGCGCAGTGAAAAATTGGGTTACAATGCGCCAATTGTAGTGTACGATAAAAAGTATTATAAGTATGAAGATGAAGAGTTTACGATAACTGACATTCCGCTAACAGAAACCGATATTAATGTATTGACCGAAACGGTTTCTATGTTAAAACAGTTTAAAGATTTCTCTTTATTTAGTGATGTTTCGGATATTTTACAACGTTTAGAAGACAAGATTTATGCTGAGAAATCGCATACACAACCGGTAATTCATTTGGATAAAAACGAAAACTTAAAAGGATTGCATTTCTTGGATGCTTTGTATCAGGCGATTATTAAAAAAGTGGTTTTAAAAATTACTTATAAATCGTTTACTTCACGCGATGAAAACACGTTTTTGTTTCATGCTTTTATTTTGAAGGAATTCAACAACCGTTGGTTTTTAGTGGGTAAAAAACGCAAGCAAGCACCAATTAGTAATTTGGCGTTAGACCGAATTATTGCGATAGATTACGACTTTAGAACGCCTTACATTGACGAAGAATTTGATGCCGAAAAGTTTTATAAAAATGTAGTTGGTGTAACGGTAAATACTGGACTGCAACCTAGAAAAATTGAACTTTGGATTGATGCTATAAACGCACCTTATGTTGTTACAAAACCATTGCACAACTCACAAAGGTTGATAAAAACCAACGACAACGGAAGTATTATTATTCATTTATTTCTAGTTGAAAACTATGAATTGGAACGACTATTATTGGGATTTGGCAGCGGATTGAGGGTTTTACATCCCGAGACTTTAAGTAAAAGAATCTTTCTAATTTTAGACACTGCATTAAAGAATTATTCGGAATAAAAAATCCTAAAACAAAATGAATTGTTTTAGGATTTAGAAAAAAACAAAATAATATTTTTTAGTTTTTAACTAATTTAACGGTTTCAACACCTTTAATAGAATTTATTTTAGCAAAATAAACTCCATTGTTTAATGAGGAAGCGTCTAGTAAAACTTCGGTAGATGAAGCTGATTTAGATAGTACAATTTTTCCTAAAACATCAATAATTTTAATAGAAGTAATTTCTTCATTAGTAGACGAGAAGTTCCAGTTACTGTTAGTTGGATTAGGATAAACTTTGAAAGTTGAAATATTAAATGAATTGTTGTTTAGGGCATTTTGAAAGTTGTAGGCCAATGTTGTTCTATTGAATGTAATGTTATAAGTTCCAGATTGTGTTGTCATATCATTTCCGTGATCTACAGCAGTACCAGATGGAAAAGGCGTATTGGCAGTATCGGTTGCACCATATTGAAAAGTCCAATCGGCATTGTCTCTAAACTTCATTGTTCCGCCAGTAATTGTTGCATTATTTAATGTATAAGTAATAGCGTCTGTGGTAGACATTACGGCATCAGAAGACCAACTAGCCGATGGAGAACCTACACCAATCATGTTGACAACGGTTGGTAAAAAAGCATACTCACCAGTAGATTTATTAAATGTGATGTTGTATGTTCCGCCAGGAATAGCAATAGTTGCACCACTTTGGGTTCCTGTTCCGTTAGGGAAAGAAGCTGTTGACCATTGATTGCTGGTTCCAGTTTCTGCAAATTTGGCATTTCCAACATTAAAAGTAGCACTTTTTATGCTGTATGAAATTCCATCGGTTGTAACAAAAGTAAATCCAGAAGGAGATGTTGCAGTTCCTATTAATTTTATTTCTGCATTAGGATTTACGCCTAGAGTGAAAGAAAAAGCTTTGGTAGTTAAATTGAAAGTAACGTTCCAAAAACCTGCCACACCCGGAATATTAGATACCAATCCAGATGCAAGTCCGGTTCCTGATGGCCAACCTGTAGTTCCAGTTTCATATCCATAAGCTACAGCCCAATCGTGTGCTTCTCTAAATTTTAATTCGGCTGATGGACCAGAACCTGTAATGTGCAAATTAGACAAGGTGTAGTTTATACCGTCTGTAGTTACCATATCGGTATCTGTGCCCCAACCGCCAACACCAGCGCCAGTTACACTTATAACTGTAAATGCATTAGCACTCAAGCTAATAATTGCTAGACTAAAAAGTAAAAGTAATTTTGTTTTCATAAGAATTGATTTAATTTAAGGTTAATTGTTAATTTTGGTTGTTAATTGATGTATGGCATTTGCAAAAGCATTTCCCAATTGTATGAATCCATTGGAAGTGTAATGGTATTTATCAGAATAATTGTAGGTGTTTGTCTCTCTAACTATTGCCGAATTTTTATTGTGTGCAACAAAACGTTCTTGTGCGGCTTGAATTATTTCTCCATATGTCCATACTTTTCCGTCACTATCATCGCCCGATTCTGAAATTTTTCCTAGTACAATTGGCAAATCATTATCGTGAAATGCTGCTTTCATTAACTTCATTAATTGGGAGAGATTTTCATAATATTTATTGGCGATAGCTTCTGTTTTATCTGAATCGCTTTCGCCTTGCATCCATAAAATTCCTGACGGAAGGAGTACATCTTGAATGTTATCGTTGTTAATATCAGAAACAGAAAGAGCATTTAGAACTGTTTTAAGAAAAAAATCATATTGATTTAATCCTTTTCCAGATTGGAAATTGACATCCCAAGACCCAAAATTATTGGCTGCCAAACTGTCTATTGATGACCCATTTCTAGAATATTTAATAATAGCAATTTTATCGTTAGGATACAATTCTTTCAATCTATAGGCAAATGATAATTCAATACCAAACCGACTGGAGTAGTTATTATTTTTTCCGTTGGATGAAAAATCGGTTCCGTTGCCTTCTTTTAATTCCTCCCATTTTCCTAATCCGCCATTAGGTTGATTATCACCTACTGGATTACCTTGAAAAATATAAACGTTTTCTATTTTTTTTAATTTATTTGGTAAATCTTTATTGAAGCCATATCCTTGCATGTTAGATTGTCCGCCAAGATAAAATACTTTTATGGTATCTCTTTGGGCTTGACTGAGTGCAAAAAAGGAACTCACAAAACAACATACAAGGATATAATTTTTCATTACTAAAGGTTTAATTTTGCCAAACGTAAGTTCCAACAGCTCCAGCATCTAATGATGTTGTAATCCATTTTCCGTTGTATTTAATATTAAAAATTTCAGATCCTATACCGTCATTTTCTACTACTAAAACTATTTTTCCAGCAGGAGTTTTAAAAGCTACATTGTTCAGATTACCGATAATATTGCTTGAAATTCTAACAGAACCAGCAGGAACAAATTTTGATACATGTGCGATGATATAATATCCTACATTTCGCTCAAAAGTATCGTTGCTAGTGAAGGTAAGTGCACCTTTGCAGGTATTACAACCGCCTTGAGTGTGTGGTCCAAAAGAACCGTCGTTAGCCAAATTCCATTCTAACGCATTTTTACTCCAATTTCTCATAGAACCAATAATAACATTTTTTAAATGCCATTTTAAGTCATATTCAAAACTTCCGTTGGAGGCAGTATATTGCTCTGTAAAATAAACATTTTTATTAGGATTGGCATTGTGGACTGTTGACAAAGCATTGATATCGCCAAAATAAAGATGGAATGCCGAACCTGCAATAAATGCCGAAGCCGCAGGATCATTTAAAATATCAATTGGATATTGAGGATGATCGCAATTGTGATCAAATGTTATAATTTTAGTAGTAATATTAGCCGATTGAAAAGCTGGTCCTAAATTATTTTTAATAAAATTAGTTTGTTGCAACGAAGTCATTAACATGCTTGGATTATTACCTGCATTTTCTGGCTCATTTTGTGGTGTAATGGCGTCAATAGTTATTCCTTGAGCTTGCATTTGTTGAATGTATTTCACAAAATACTGAGCATATACATTGTAATACTGCGTTTGAAGACTTCCGCCAGTGAAACTATTATTATCTTTCATCCACAAAGGTGCTGTCCATGGTGTTGCCACAATTTTTATAGTAGGATTTATTAAAACTATTTCTTTCAATAAAGCAATAACCCCATTAACATCTGGAGCTAAACTAAAGTTGGTCAATGATAAATCGGTTTGACCTGATGCTAAATCATTGTAAGTAAAAGGATTGGCATTCAAGTCTGAAGCACCAATGCTAATACGCAAATAACTAATTGAGATAGAAGTTGCAGTAGTACCAAATAATTCTTGCAATAAAGCTTGTTTGGCTGTAGGGTTCAATTGGTTTATCACCTGCGCGCTTCCGCCAGTTAAAGTATATCCAAAACCATCTACCGTTTGATAAGTTTGGGTATCATTTACTTCAATATTAGAATATAAATTGGTGGTAGTTGCAAATCCTAAAATTGTAGTTTGCTTTTGTAAAAGAGCGGTTTGATTGGCCTTAGTAAGCCAAAAATCTACATCGTTTACAGTAGGAGAAACAGGATTAGTTGGCGTAGGAGATGGATTATCACTAGAAGAGCCACATTTAAGCTGTGCTATAACCAATGTTAACAAGAGTAAAGCTTTCATAACTTTTTTATATTTTTTCATTATTTTTTTAATTTTATCTAATTAGTAAACTAGCGTTTGAATGGCATGTGCAGGTATTTCAACAATAGCTTTTCTTGATTTTATGTACAAGTTGTAAGTTACTTTTTTATCACTTTTATTCATTACAACAGTGGTCATTTTTCCGTTAGTATTTAAAAATGAAGTGCTTAATAATTGGCTTCGGCTTACAGCTGTACTAACTCTTTGTGCATCTTGATGAATAAATTTGGAGAAATGCCCAATATAATAATACGATGGAGTATAGATTAATTCACCAGTAATTGTATTGGCATGAATTGGTGCAAAACAAAAATTACCTACGTGATTTGGTCCACCAAATTGATCTAAAAGAATATTCCAATCTGTCCAGGCTACTGTTCCGTTATTAAAATCATTAATCATTGAAGATCCATAACGTTCACCATTTGCCCATAATTGATATTTATTGGCATCAAATTTTTCTATACAACCTTCAGTAAAAATTAAATTTTTGGTTGGATAATCTTCATGAACTTTTTTTACATTATCTAACATTGGTGCTCCGCCTGTCCAGGTTTCGTACCAATGAAACCCCATTCCCCAAGCATATTTAGCCGCTTCTTTATCTGAAAAAATCACATCAGCGCGTTCAGTCATGAGATCGCGATTGTGATCCCAAACAATAATTTTTTTATTAGATAATCCTTCTTTTTGCATAGTTGGCCCTAAATAATTTTTAAGAAAATCTCTTTCAGCTTCGGCAGAAAAAATACAAGATTCCCATGTTTGTTTTGCCATTGGCTCATTTTGAATAGAAATTCCCCAAATAGGAATTCCTAGTTTTTGATATTCCTTAATAAATTTTGTATAGTAATTAGCCCACGATTGATTAAATTCTGGCAATAAAGTTCCGCCTTGCAGCATACTTCCATTACTTTTCATAAAAGCTGGTGGCGACCATGGAGTTGCATAAATAGTAAACTTATTGCCTGCAAGTTTCATAGCTGCTTGTATCATTGGAATTTTATATTGTTTATCATGCTTGATATCAAATGTTTTTAATTCTTTATCACCTTCTTGAATGTAGGTATAACTAGCACTACTAAAATCGCTGCTATGAATTGTCGTTCTTAGTAATGAGTATCCTATTCCTTTTTCTTTACTATAATATGCATTTAATAATTCTTCTTGTTTTTCTTTAGAAAGTTTTGCATAAACCTCGGCACTTGCATCTGTAATTGCTCCGCCTATACCCATGAGGATTTGGTACTTTTTACTTGGGTTTACAAAAACACAGATTTCTGTTTCAAGCGGTTGTTTGGCATCTGTAAAACTTAAATTATCAGATTTATAAAATTTTAAATTTGTACTGTCAGCAGTTGTATATACTTCAATTTTTTTATTTAGTGCACTAAATTCAGTAACCAATTTAGTTTGTTTCTTAGATTGACAATAAGCTGTTATTGACAAAAACATACAAATTAGCACAAGAGGATTATTTTTCATTAAAGATTTTTTTTAAAAGTGGCTATTGCTTTGTATTTAGTGTAATTAATTAGTTTGAAAAACTACAAACAAACTAATTAATTACACACAATTTGACTAACTCAAATCAAATTTTAAATACCTCTAAATTCAACATTTTTAACTGTTATTCCTGTTGCGCCCAAGTTATTTCCGCCAGATTTGATTACAAAATAAACTGTTTGGCTAGTATTGAAAGTTACAACATTTCCAGAACCAACACATTTAATTACAGACAATTGACCGTCAAACGGACTTGTTGCACAACCATCCCAAGTACTTAATCCTATTCTTCTACCTAGTGAGTTATAATCGTTGTTTTGAACTGGTGGCGTTGGTGATACATATACTTCAAACCAAGTATTTTGACATCCAGAACCACTAACGGTCATGTCTATTTTATAACTTTTTCCGGCAATAACATTTACTGCTTGGTAAATTCCTTGTTGATCATAACCGCCAGAATTACCGTGAATTGTAGCACTTCCAGAATTGAAAGTCCAATTAGTAGAAGTTCCAGAAATTGCAAGAACAGTCCATTTACTATGATCTGTGGCATCTTTAAATTTTCCGCCTTGAATTAAGTTTCCAGAAACTGGATCGGAAGTAGGAACTATCAAATTTTGAGAAGTAGTATATTGTTGTCCACCTTTTCCAACAACAGTATGACTTACAGTATAATTGCCAGCATCAGGATAAAAAGCATTTTCTATATTTGAGCCAAAGTGAAGACTAGTTCCATCGCCTAGTTCCCATTTTAATGCCAAAGCATTCATTTGAGGAGACTGCAACGTATATCTATTGTTGACACCAGAAACTGGTGTAATAGTAAAGGATGCATCAATAGGATTTTCATCTGATAATCCGTTGCTATTAACTTCATCTTCTTGACAAGCAGAAAAAAGAGTTAAAAACAATAATGCAATTATTGGAAAGCACGTTCTTTTAATATTATAATTTGTTTTCATAAATAGAGCTTTTAATAATTAGTTATAATTTGGATTTTGAACAATTAAAGTATTTTGTAATTCTCTGTAAGGAATTGGTAAAATTTCATTTTTTCCGGCAACAAATCCTTTAACAGCTAGTTTAGAAGCTGCCTGACCTGTTCTAACTAAGTCGAAAAAACGATGACCTTCGCCAGCAAGTTCTAATCTTCTTTCATCCAAAATTTTTGCTAAAGTTACAGTAGTTGAAGGAAGTCCAACACGAGCTCTAACAGCATCAAATAAAGCTTGCGCTCTTGCTCCTGTTCCGCCAAGTGCCTCTGCTTCCATTAGATAAGTATCAGCAAGTCTAATGATGTAAGTGTTTTGTTTAAAATTTAATTCAGAATTTCCAGTTCCAGTGTAAACGTCGGTTTGCCTTGGAATAAATTTATTAAGAAAATAACCAGTATCTTGATAACCTGGAATATAATTGCATTGACCAGCAAGTTTTAATGCTTTTACATCTAATACTGTTGCTCCAAAACGTGGATCTAGTTTAATAGCATTATACAAATCAACAGTCATTGGATTAAAACTCCAACCCGAAGGAATATTTGGAGCCAAAGCACCAGTTTTCACATAATTTCTTGGTCCTATCATTTGGTTCATTGTGTTACCTTCGTCGGCACCACTTCCCCAAATTCCCCAATAAGAATCGCCAAGGCTACTATGATTTACTTCAAGAATAGATTCGGTATTAAATTTATTAGCCACGATCCATAAGCTGCTAAAAGCTGGTAGCAAATGGTAACCATATTGACTTGTTCCTCCTGGAATTCCATTTACATCTGCAAATTGCGCTGCTGCCAATGCGTTTTTATTTTCATATAAATATACTTTTCCTAGCAAGGCTTGAGCTGCACCTTTACTAAAACGACCTAACTCAGCACTAGAAACAGTTGATGGTAATACATTGATGGCTTCAAGTAAATCTATTTCAATTTGTGCATAAACGGTTTGAGAACTTACTTGCGGAACATTGTAAATTTCTGTAGCAGTAAGCGGCGCAGTTATTAAAGGAATATTTTTAAACATTCTAACCAAATTGAAATAATACAAGGCGCGTAAAGCCTTAGCTTCGGCATTGAAACGCGCTTTTAAATTATCGTCCATAGGAACTTCTGGCAATTTTTGAATAAGCACATTAGCTCTAAAAATTCCTTGATAATGATCGCTCCAAAAGCTTTCGGGCATTGTTATGGGATTGATTGTATAGTTTGAAAAAACTTGAATTCCATCACTAGTTGCGCCATCGCCACCGCCATAAAAATCGTCAGAACCAGCATTCATCATGGTAATCATGTTTTCAAATCCGCCAGAATTTTTTCTTAACACATCGTATGTTGCTACTAATCCCGCAAAAGCTTGATCTTTATCGGCATAATAATTTTCTGTTAAAAATTGTCCTTCTGGTTTTAATTCTATAAAGTCTTTATCGCAAGAACCTAAGGTCATACTTATTGCTATCGCAAAAAATAGATAATTGATTTTTTTTGTTTTCATTTTTATTTTTTTTCTTAGAATTGTAAATTAGCTCCAAACATAAACGTGCGTGCTTGCGGATAGAAACCTTTGTCTACTCCAAAAACGCCACCACCAATTTCTGGGTCATATCCTGTATATTTTGTAAAAGTCATTAGGTTTTCTCCTGTCACATAAAGTCTAATTCTATCAGCATTTATTTTTTTAGATACAGATTTAGGTAAAGAATATCCTATTTGAACTAGTTTTAATCTTAAATAATCACCTTTTTGCAAATAAAAATCAGACATTTTAGTAAAATTTCCATTGGTATCATTAGTAGTCAGTCTAGGAAAAGAATCAGACGATCCTTCGCCTGTCCAACGACTCAAAGCAACTGTTTGATAATTAGCATTTCCTATATCCAATCTTCTTAAGCCTTGAAAAATTTTATTTCCACCAGCACCTTGTGTAAAAATCATTATATCAAATCCTTTATAATCGGCATTTAAAGTCAGTCCATAAGTATATTTTGGAATTGAAGTTCCCAAGTAAGTTTTATCATTATCGTCAATAGTACCATCGCCATTGTTGTCTACCCAGCGAAAATCTCCAGGTTTAGCATTAGGCTGAATTAAACCACCAGAACTGTTTGTGTAGGCGTTAATTTCGGCATTATTCTGAAAAATTCCAGCCGTTTGGTATCCATAGAAAGAGTTGTATGCTTGTCCAACTTCAGTTCTAGTTACTTCTTTCATTACTTGAAAGGAAGCATCTCCAGCAATAAAATTATCAAGTCCTATGTTAGTAACTTCATTTTTGAGTGTTGCAAAATTTCCATTTATAGAAAAATTTACATTTCCTATTTTCTTGCGGTAACCCAATTCAAACTCCAATCCGCTGTTGTCCATATCGGCAACATTTCCCACAGGAGCATTGGCAACACCTACATAACCTGGAATTCTTATTGGACGAAGAATACCTTTGGTAGATTTTTTAAAATAATCGAATGTTAAATTAAAATCGTTAAATAATTTTGTTTCAAGACCTATATTTAATTGTGATGTTTCTTCCCATCTTAGGTCTGGATTTTCAATTGAGGATGGAGCATAACCCGAAATAATTGTTCCCGAACTTCCAAACGAGTAATTATTTCCTCCGTTAATAGTAGCGGCATAACCAAAATCACGAATTCCGTCATTTCCTACAATACCATAACCACCTCTTATTTTTAATTGGTTTACATACTTATTTTCTTTCCAAAAATCTTCTTTAGATGCAACCCAACCCAATGAAAAGGAAGGGAAAATTCCATATTTATTATTTCTACCAAATTTAGACGATCCATCACGTCTTAAAATACCAGTAAATAAATATTTTTCATTGTAATCATAATTTACCCTTGTAAACAAAGACGATAATTTATGTTGTGTACTTGTGTAAACACTAGAAGTTCTGTTGGCTGCAGGAATATCAAAATTAAAAGAAGCGTCATGATAATCTGAAATAGGCAAATTGGTGATTGTTACAGCAGAACCACCACCAATACCTTCTACATAAACTGCCTGACCTAATAAAATTGTAAAATTATGATTTTTAATATTTTTAGAGTAAGTCACAGTATTTTCAATATTCCAATCGAAAACATTGTTAGAACTTTTACCAAAACTATTTTGACTAGTCTGGTTTGTTGCATTCAAGTAATATTTGGGCGTAAAACCTTGACCGCCATAATAAGCAAGTTTTCCACCAAATGTTGTTTTAAATTTAAGGTCTTTGTAAGGATTAGCCTCAAGAAAGGCATTTCCAACTATGTCATCAGAATATCCATAATTTCCCAATCTAGTTTTTATGTAAGCCAATGGATTGGTCATTTCTTGTCCAACAACTGAAGAAATTCCGTACGGATTACCATATTCATCTCTAATAACTGGATTGTTACTATAGGGTGCGTTTCCATATACTGCAGGATTGGTAACAATTAATGGTGTTGTTGGGTCTAAATTTATTGCAGAACTTAACGGACCACCAAATTCTCTGTTATTATCACCAATTCCAGAATTTGATTGATGTGCATAACCCAAAGTTTGACCAAATGTGAAATATTTAGATAGTTTATGAGTAGAGTTTATTCGAATATTTTTCTTGTTGAAATGAGAAATATCTGTTGCTACAATTCCTTCCTGATCTTGAACACCAAAAGAAACATAAAAACTTGAAATATCATTGGCACCGCTAAAACTTAATTCGTGAGAATATCTTGCTGCCGAATTATTAAAAATTGCTTTTTGCCAATCGGTACCTTGACCTAAAGAACTTGGATTAGAATACACCAAATTTCCTCCACCAGCAACCGATTTTTCATTCATTAAAGTAGCATATTCAGTAGCATTTAATAAATCTAATTTTTTAGCCGGTGCAGAAACACCAGTAAAACCATTGTAGGTAACATTTATCTTTCCTTTTTTACCTTTTTTAGTAGTTACTAAAATAACACCTTTAGCACCTCTAGTTCCATAAATAGCAGCCGATGTTGCGTCTTTTAATACTTCTATAGACTCAATATCGGATTGATTTATGTAACCAATTCCGTTAGAATCGACAACAAATCCATCAACAACCCACAGTGGTTCACTTGCTCCGCCAAAAGTAGAAATACCGCGAATTCTAATAGTTGAACCCGATCCTGGTTGTCCCGAGTTGGAAGCAACAGTTACTCCTGAAACTCTACCTTGAATGGCTTGTTCTATTCTTCCGTTGGGTACTTTTTCTAAATCTTTAGCTTTTACACTAGAAATTGATCCTGTAACAACACTTTTCTTTTGTAAACCATAGCCAGTATTAATGACAACTTCTTCTAACTTATTGTCAATTTCATTAAGAGAAACATTAATAACAGTTCTATTTTTTACAAATTCTTCAACAGTAGAAAATCCAATGTAGCTGAAAACCAATTTTGCATCTGCAGGAACACTTATTCTATACGTTCCATCTACGTTAGATACAACAGCCGTTTTTAGATAAGTAATATTCGCGTTTGGAATTGGCATTCCTTTGTTATCACTTACAACACCAGAAACATTTATCTTCTGCGAATACGTTGTAGTTATTGAAAACAAAGATGTTAATACAATAATTAAAGTAAGTTTTAATTTCATTATTAATAATTTTGATTATAAAATTTTGTTAGATCATCACAAAAATAACTTTTAAAATACTACACAATCATTTTAGATTCACTACAAAAACACATCAAGCAATAAAATAAAACATTATAAAAACACATCACACAACTATTAATAAACTAATTATCAATGAATTAATCTGATTAAAAAATATCATAAAATTATCCTAAATTAAAAAAGTAACACTACATTTATATTTTAAATCCAAATCCAATAAAATTAACAGAATAACAAATTAATTATAAATGAACATTATTAAAAAATTAGTACTACCAATTATTAATAAAAAGCAATGTCTTTTTTTATATTTATGTTCTGTTTTATTATTTAATTTTTTAAAAACTGATGCTCAAGTAAAAGAAATTGGTTATCCCGAAATAAAGAATTTTTTAAGAAAAGAATATCGCGGTAGTACTCAAAACTGGAATATTGATCAAGACAAGAATGGCAATATGTATTTTGCCAACAATGATGGATTACTACAATTTGACGGAATAAACTGGAATCAATACAAGCTTCCCAATAAGTCAAGCATTAGAGCTGTAAAAATCGATAAATCCGGAAAGATATTTGTTGGTGGTTATAACGAATTTGGCTTTTTCGAAGCTAATGAATCGGGAAAATTGATTTATACTTCTATTTCAAAATTATTAAAACAAAAATCTACAAAACCAATTGACTTTGTTTGGAAAATTCATTTTTTCAATGGTGAAATAATCTTTCAAACATTTGAAAATTTATACAGTTTTAAAAATAATAGTGTTACAATAATTAGCGCGCCCAATAGATTTCAATTTTCATTTATTGCTAATTCTAAACTGTACCTTCAAGATATTAAAAACGGATTATTAACCTACCAAAACAATCATTTATCATCAATTGCTAACACAACTTCATTAAATAACACAGAAATTTGGGGTATGTTACCAATATCTAAAGATTCAATTGTTATTGCAACCTTAGATAAAGGACTTTTTCTATTTTCTAAAAATGTTGTGTCTAAGTGGAATACTAAAGCAACTATTTTTTTAGAAAAAAACAGTTCGCTTGGAGGCACAACTTTAGGAGAAAAATATTTAGTATTCAATTCTGTTTTAGATGGTGTAGTATTGTGTGATAAAAAAGGTGAGATAATACAACACATTAATAGAAAAAAAGGACTACAAAACAATACAATTTTAGCTTCATTTATAGACAGTAAGAATAATTTATGGCTTGGTCTAGATAATGGAATTTCTTTTATAAATGAAAATTCATCCTTCACTTACTTTGGCTCTAATGCTGAGTTAGGCACAGTTTATTCGTCGGTAGTTTACAACAATAAACTTTATGTAGCAACCAACCAAGGTGTATTTTATCATGAACTTAACACTAATTCTAAAGACGAAATTTTCAAGCTAGTAACAGCATCAACAGGACAAGCATGGAATATTCAAGTAATAAATAATTTACTTATTTGCGCTCACAATAGAGGTGCAATGATAATAAACAATGACGTTGTAACCTCTATAGAAGACCATCGTGGATATTGGGGTTTCAAATCAATTCCAGGAACCAATTACTTTATAGGATCTAATTACAATGGGTTTGCACTTTTTGAAAAAAGCAATAAAACAATTATTTTTAAAACTCAATTAGATGGAATTGACAAGGCTTCAAATGCTTTTTTTATAGAAAAAAATATGCTTTGGATAATTAAAGATAATTTAGTGTACCGACTTTCTCTTTCGTCAGATAAGACCCATTTTGAAAACATAAAATCGTTCAAGACATTGTCTAATAAAACAAACGGAATTATAACACTACAAAATTTAAATGGAAAATTGTATTTTCAATCTAACAACTACTTTTTTAGATATTCCTATGATGAAAACATCTTTTTTGAAGATAAAAAAATGTCTAAACTATTTAACGATCTTCCTAAGGTTAAATACATAAATCAGGATAATCAAGGAAACATATGGTATGCATTTGGTCAATCATTGGGCGTTTTAATGAAAGTTAACAACCACTATCAAAATAGTATTGGCGCATTTTCTAACCTAACAGGAAATTTAGTAAACAACTATGTCTCTATAAATAGTGTAGATAAAAATAATTTTTACATCGGATTAACCGAAGGATTGGCACATTATAACGGAAAAATAATTTCTGAAAAATCCAATCAACCCAAAGCATTTATTAGAAGTTTTTCAACACCATCAGACACTTTATTATTTGGTAATGGCAAAGAATGGAATGAAAAAATAAAAATTTTATACAAAAACAATAATGTAAAATTCACATTTGCATCACCATCTTACGAGAACCTAAAAAACATAGAATTCAGCTATTTTTTAGAAGGATTTGATGAACAATGGAGCCAATGGTCGTCACTTTATTTAAAAGAATACACCAATCTAAAAGAAGGAAATTACATCATGAAACTTAAAGTTAGAGACAGTTATGGTATTGTTTCTGAAGTCAAATCAATACAATTCACTGTAAATCCTCCATGGTATCGAACACTTATTGCTTATTTTTTCTATATAGTAGGAATTATATTATGCATAGTAACTATTAGGAAACGCATGAAAATGAAAATTAGAAAAAATAAATATTATGAAACCATTGAACAACGAAAAATTTATCTTGAAAAAGAAGCTAAAATAAAACAAGAACAATTTGAACTTGAAACTGAAATTGAACGATTAAAAAATGAAAAACTTCAAATTAAAATTTTGGCAAAAGACAAAGAATTGGTAAATAATTCATTGCAAGTTGTAAAGAAAAACAAAATACTAAACGGAATTATTCAAAAAATTAAAGATTTAGATTCGGAAAGTTTTAATGAAGTTACAAAATTTCAAATCACAAAACTTAATAAAAGTATCGTAAAAGAGGTAAATGCCGATAAAAGTTGGAAAGATTTAGAAAAACACATTAAAAATGTTCATTTTGATTTTCTTAAACGATTGAAAGAAAAATACCCAACAATTTCACCCAGAGAATTAGACTTATCTACCTATTTATTAATGAATATGTCAACCAAAGAAATAGCAGAAATCATGAATATTTCTAACGGTGGTGTAGAATTGGCACGATATAGATTGAGGAAAAAATTAGACCTAAACAAGAAAGAAAATCTAA
>NZ_JAYWFT010000089.1:0-33837 GCF_043778725.1 Flavobacterium sp.
TCTAAATTCTTTTGGCAAGTCATTATTTCCTGGCAAAATAAAAGTGTAAGGTCCAGGCAAAGCACGTTTTAGTAACTTAAAAGTTGCTGTGTCAATTTGCTTCACATAATCGGAAATATTACTTAAATCACTGCAAACAAAAGAAAAATTGGCTTTTTCTAACTTGATTCCTTTAATTTTAGCAACGCGTTCTAGTGCTTTGGTATTGGTAATATCGCAACCTAAACCATAAACGGTATCGGTTGGATAAATCACCAATCCGCCATTTCGCAACACTTCAACTACTTTTTTAATAGCTGCTTCGTTGGGCTTGTCTTCGTATATTTTTATAAATTGACTCATTTTTTTTGTTTAGGGTTTAACATTGTTTAAAAGTTTAACGATGTTTAAAAGTTTAAAGTTGTTATTTTAAGGAATTAAACCATTTTAAACAATGTTAAACTTTTAAACTAAAACAATTTAAACTATCCAATCACATCCAACTTAGCAAATCGCAACAATAATTTCTTTATTCCACCAACTTCAAATCGGATTTCAGCTTTTTTGTCTGCTCCAACTCCTTCAAGGTTTATTACTTCGCCTTTTCCAAAGCGTTCGTGCATTACAATATTTCCTGCGGTAAGTTTATTATCAAATAAATTTGGACCAGAATTACTTGGAGCATTACTTGCAACAGGTTTCAATTTTCGAATAGTTGATGACGAAACTGGTTCTTCACCATATTTTTTTGGTGGCGTTCCTGTTACTGGTTTTGCTAATCGCAATTTCGATTTATCTACATCGCCAAAAATATCAATATCCATCATGGGTTTGTATCGATATCCGCCAGCATCACTCGGATTTATATACTCTAAATAATCTTCTTTTATTTCTTCTATAAATCGTGAAGGCTCACTATCTGTAAGTTTTCCCCAACGGTAACGCGATTGGGCATAAGTTAAATATGCTTGGTGTTCGGCGCGAGTTAAAGCTACATAAAACAAGCGTCGTTCTTCTTCTAGTTCGCTTCGTGTATTCAAACTCATGGCACTTGGAAATAAATCTTCTTCCAATCCGACTACAAAAACATAAGGAAATTCTAATCCTTTAGCCAAGTGAATGGTCATCAAAGCCACTCTATCATCATCGCCAGTATCTTTATCTAAATCAGTTGCCAAAGCTACATCTTCCATAAATTCGGATAATGCGCCACGAGCACCATCAATCTCACGCTGACCTTCAATGAAATCCTTGATTCCGCCCATTAAAACTTCGATGTTTTCAATTCTAGCGATACCTTCTGGAGTTCCGTCTTTCTTTAACTCTTGAACTAATCCGGTTTTTTTAGTAACATGATCAGTCAAATAAAACGCATCTTGATTTTGATTTATAACTTGAAAACTTTTAATCATCGTTACAAAATCTTGCAGCTTAGCTTTAGTTCCCGAATTCAATTTTAAATCGATTTTATCAATATGTTCCATTACTTCAAATATGGAACGCTTGTAATGATTGGCTGCAACTGTCAATTTTTCAACCGTTGTATCTCCAATTCCACGAGCTGGATAATTGATAACTCTAATTAAAGCTTCTTCATCTTTTGGATTGATAACCAATCGCAAATAACAAATCACATCTTTAATTTCTTTACGTTGATAGAAGGACAATCCGCCATAAATTCTATACGGAATATCTCTTTTTCGCAACGCATCTTCCATAGATCTTGACTGCGCATTAGTGCGATATAAAATGGCAAATTGACCATTCATCATTTGATTTCGCATCTTTTGCTCAAATATTTCACTGGCTACGAATCGACCTTCTTCGGCATCAGTTAAACTTCTGTGGACTTTTATTTTGGCACCAAAATCATTAGCTGTCCAAACGACTTTATCTAATTTAGTTTTATTTTTATCGATAATTGAATTAGCCGCTTCTACAATATTTTTGGTAGAACGGTAATTTTGCTCCAATCTATAAGTTTGAACATTTTCATAATCTTTCTGAAAATTCAAAATATTATTGATATTCGCACCACGAAAGGCATAAATACTTTGTGCATCATCACCAACAACACAAATATTTTGAAATCTATCCGACAAAGCTCTAACAATTAAATACTGCGAATGGTTGGTATCTTGGTACTCATCAACCATAATGTATCGAAATCTATCTTGATATTTTGCCAAAACATCTGGAAAACGATTTAGTAATTCGTTGGTTTTTAGCAATAAATCATCAAAGTCCATTGCGCCCGATTTAAAACAACGTTCAACATAATTTTCATAAATTTCACCCAAACGAGGTTTTTTAGACATCGCGTCTTGCTCTTGTAGTTCAGGATTATTATTGTATGCTTTTACGGTAATTAAAGAGTTTTTATAAGATGAAATTCGGCTTAAAACCTGCTTTGGTTTATAAACATCTCTGTCTAGTTGCATTTCTTTGATAATTGCCGAGATTAATCGAACCGAATCTTGTGTGTCATAAATAGTAAAATTGGACGGATAACCCAATCTATCGGCTTCACTTCTCAAAATTCTTGCAAAAACCGAGTGAAAAGTTCCCATCCAAAGATTTTTGGCTTCGTTGGTTCCAACAATATCAGCGATACGCTTTTTCATTTCGCGCGCTGCTTTGTTGGTAAAAGTCAATGCTAAGATATTAAAAGCATCAACACCTAAACTCATTAAATAAGCAATTCTAATAGTAAGAACTCGTGTTTTACCAGAGCCGGCACCAGCGATAATTATCATTGGTCCATCTTTTTGTAAAACTGGTTCTTGTTGCGCTTCGTTAAGTTGGCTAATATATTTTTGCATTCTGTGTATTTAAAACCTAATTTATTTTAGAAAAAAAACTTAAGAAAATATCTTAAGTTTATATAATTTACTATTTAAAACTTTACTAATTTTTGATGATTTTTTCAGTAAGAACTTCAAAGTTTTCAAACTTAATTTTAAGAATATAAATTCCTTTTTGAAAGTTAGACATATCAATTGTTTTGTTCGTTCCACTCCATATTTCTTTTCCCATGATGTCAATTACCGAAAGATTTTCTAGGGTGTCATTAGTATTTACTGTAATAATATTAGAAGTTGGGTTGGGCGATAAATAATAATCAACTTTACTGTATTGATTGGTATTTAAAACGGTATTAGTTCCTTGAAGGTAAAGAGAAACTGGAAAATAACCTTCGCCATTAGCAAAAACAGCATTAGGCACTCTAATTTTAAAAACATGAGTACCACCAACAACATTACCCAAAGATAAAATTCTAATTGGAATTATACTTCCCGGACACCAATTACTAAAAGATTGCCACTGCGCATTTGTTCTAGGTGTTGATCCATAAATACCGTTTCCTTGCGTATTATAAACTCGATAAGGTTCGCAGGTTAATTCGCCTGGTCTGTAACTTGCAATTTGAGTTCCATCAAAATCAATATAATGCCAACGTCTATTGTACTCTTCACCTCCAGAGTTGGCACCATGATTGGACGTGATTAAATATAAGTTTGCATCGGTTAAATTATTTTGAACATTAAAACTAATTGTTCTTGTAGTTTGACCTACAGCATCAGATGCACCAGCTTGATAATTATTGAGATAGTTTTGAAAGTTTAGAGGAATTAAAACTTCATTTGCCGTTACAGCTGTGGTATTTGAAACAAAATCTAAAGTTCCATAAAAAACGTCATTTCGTCCAGCGCAACCTTGAACTTGAGTATTGGCGGCATAAGGAACACCAAATAATTGAAGTTCTATCCAAATATCATATGCTGCAATAATGGTAGGATCTTTAAAAATTTTAGCCATATTATCAACATTAAAAGTATATGGAACAGTGTCTGGAGCGTAATTATAATTCATAAATGGCGTTATAAACCTAGCCAATTCTATTCTGGAAACAGATCCAGGAACGTAAGTTGCCTGATTTTTGGGAACAAGAGCCAAATTAACATTTCCAATTCTGTCATAATTATCGCATGCTGCAGTTATAGAAACATTAACCGTAAGTGTATTACCGAAATTAGCAAGCTCCGTTTCGGTTAATTTTCTAGATATTAAATCGTTTCTAAATCTAGTAACTCCTGGTGGTGTTGGCTCATTTACCAAAGAGGCATACCCATCATAAAATAAAACTTGTTCAAATATATTTGTCGTTACCTGTGAGAAAAGGTTAGTATTTGTTACCAATACTAAGAGAAATAGAAAAAGTAATTTTGTTTTCATAAAATAAATTGTGTGTCGTTGTTTAGTTTAACAAAAATATAGATATAATTGCGATTTTCAATGCTAAATATCAAATTAGTTCAAATCATAATCAATCCAATTCTGTATAAAATAGTGGTATTTCAACACGTTTTTTTTTAATTTGGTAGATACATTATATTAGATCTACAAAAATAGCTTTACAAACCTTTAATAACAATAAATTAGCAACCGATTTGTCTCTTATTTTTTGCATCCAACTCAAAAAATGTTTTTCTTTGTGTACAAACAAATTTTAGAAATTATGAAATCAAAAAATACACTTGTAGTTTTATTTGCTTTATTAGTTTTAGGTTGTTCTACTCCTTCTAAAAAATTGAAGACAACCTTCAATGAAAGTAGCACAGAAGGAATGATTGTTGGAACAATTTGTATCGAAAATAAAACCTACAATGGCTACACTTTTGTATGGACAGATGACTTACCTGCTGTTGCAGATTATGCAAATATAAGTGAAGAAATAACTTATAAAAATTCTCAAGGAGATTATAAAGAAAAAGGTAAAACATACTATTTGTTTTCAATTGTAAAACCACAAGGGAAGTATAAATTTGCCAAAATCAAAATTTTTGACAACACAAGAGAAAAACAAAATCAGTTTGAAATTCCAATAGACATGAAATTTGAAATTGAAAAAGGAAAGACAACCTACTATGGTCAATTAACTATAAATACACAAGAAAAAAAATATACATTTGAAAACAAATTGGACCGTGATAAGGAATGGTTTAACAAAAAAACACCACAAATAAAATTTTAAAAAACGATGAATACAGATAAAATTATTGAATTAGCATTTTATACTTTACCAGCTGTTGTAACTGGTGCTGTGGCTTATTATTCTTTTCTAACATTTTCAAACAGTGAAGATAAAAGAAGACGTTTTCATTTACTAAAAGAAAATCAAAAACAAGCTTTACCCATAAAATTGCAGGCTTATGAAAGATTAGCATTATTTTTAGAACGAATAAGTCCTACCAAAATTTTAATTAGAATTGCTCCTTCAAATGATAATAAAATGGAGTATCAAAACTTATTAATTCAACACATAGAGCAAGAATATGAGCATAATTTAACACAACAAATTTATGTTTCTGACGAATGTTGGACAATGATTGTAACTTCCAAAAACACTATAATTCAAAACATTAGAAAAACAGCTTTAAGAACGGATGTTGAAAATGCAGATAAACTAAGAGAATTAATCTTGACTAATTTATTTGAAAATGAATCTACAACCAATTTAGCATTGAGCTATTTAAAAACAGAAGTCAAAGATTTTTTATAACATATATTTAATTGTTATATTTAATAAAAAAAACCGATTGCTTACACAATCGGTTTTTTTTTATTTTTTAAACTTGGTGTTAGTTGGTTGGAGCCATTTTGTTAGAAACTGGAATTACAACATATACAGTTCTAGTCATTAGATTAGAAGCTGGTAACTCTTGAGTGCTAACCAATGAACCATCAGATGTGTAAGCTTTAAAAGTTAAAACCTCATTTCTTGGTACGCCAGCACTTAAAGTTCCGTTTGGCCCAGTAGTTCCTAAATTCATTAATACATCACCAGTGCTTCCTGCTTGTCTAGTAATTGTAACTTTAACACCATTTACAGGAGTTCCATCAGCGTTACTAACAACAACATTTAAGGTAGCAACTGTGTAAGAACAATCATTATTCCACCATGTGAAGTGAGATACATTACCAATATATCTATTTCCTATTTTTCTTGAAAAACCTTGCTCTTCCCACAATCCAGAAGTTTCGTTAAAATGCCATAAAGGAATTGTAGCTTCTGCTGTATCAAGTTGGTTTGGTGCAATTGGCATAGAAACATTTGCAGTGTGTCCTGAAGCTAATTGCAATTTTTCATTATTTGAACCATACAATTCAACATTTATCATACCATAAGTTTCCATTCCAGACGTAGATCCATCTGTTCTTGTTCCTATTAAATTTCCTGGCATTTTGTCAAATACGTTTGGATCTGTTGGATCTAAATAATTCATCGATACTTTTACGTTTCCTGAGTATGATGTTCCGTTTTCTAACATAAAAGCACCATCAAAAGTAACTTTTGTAGAATTTGGCAATACTACGACAGCAGATTGACCACTAGCAATTGTAGCAACAACATTTCTTGGCAACAACATAATGGTAACATTGTTTAAACCATCATGAGGCATTACTGTTCTAGAACCATTTATAAATCCAGATTTAGTAGCTTTCATATAACCAAATCGCTCTTTTACAGATACGTTACTTAGTGTAAAAGTACCATCAACTCCTGTTGTTGTGCTTTGTCCACTCATTGTTATAGCAACTCCAGATATTGGATTATTATTGTTATCTACAATTTTTCCGGCAAAATTGCTTGTTATGCTATTTCCAAAATTAAAAGTGTAATTATCATTACCGTCTTCACTAGTATTACAATTAGTAAAAACTAATGTTAATAGAGCAACTCCTAAAATTAAAAGTTTGTTTGTCTTCATTGTATAATTTTTGTTTAGATTTATTAAAAGGTTAATTCACTCAACAAAAGAACATACTAAAAAGTCAGAATAAAAATAACTTCGTTATACACCATCAAAACTCGACGAACTACACTTTTAAGAAAATGACAGCAATTATGAAACAAAAAAAAGGCAACATCATGTAGAATAAAGTTTACAAATTATTGATTTTATTTAACCATTAAACGCTTCAACTGAATTTGTTCTGCTTCATTAATTTTAGAAAGTAAATTTTCAAACACAATTATATACTCCTGTTTTTTAAGAAGTTCTCTAATTTTATCTCTGCAATATTTTACAAATTGCCACTTGTGATGTGTTGTTCCATTGACTAAATTTTTCAAAATTATTTCGTTTTTAGGTTCAATTAACAAGGCATTTTCAATAGCATTTTGACGAATGGAACTTTCGTATTGTGGTGAAGTATATTCTTGCAATTCGTTCCAATAAATAGCTTTTAAATCGGGATTTGCATCTTTAAAAAATTGGTATAATGTTAAGAAAGTAATTCGCAATTCTTTGTCATTTTTTCCCATCCAATTTTTAGCAATATCCAAATATCCTGCCTGATTGTCTGGAAAATTCTTCCATAAATTTAGAAATGCAATTTGCTTGGTATCATAGGATTTATCATTTAATAATGACTCATATTCTAATTTAAATTCAATAGGAATGGTTGTTATGGTTTCTGCAACAGCCTGACGAATTTCGATATCATTTGTTAACATTGCCAATCTTATTAACTTCTCTTTTTCATTAAATGGAACAGCAGCTATTTGATAAATAATTTCCGATTTTAAAGCGTAGAAACCATTAGATTTCATGATTTCTGTAAAATAGACTTCTTTTTCTTTGTATGATTTATTTTTCTGAGCTTGAATTTCGAATAAAGTTCGGATAAATTCATTTTTCTTTAAAAGTTCGTTCACTTTTTCCGCCTGAAAATGATAGTCTTCTAACCATTCTTTTTGAAATTTTACAATATCAAAATCAGAAACCTTAGCAATTTCATTCAGAAAATCAGCTGTTTCAACATTTTTGAATTTGTATTTTTTTAAATAATTTTTAACTGCTTTCTGAAACTTCTTCTCGCCTATTGTTTCTCTAATTACATGCAATGCCCAAGCGCCTTTTTGATAAAAAGAATATGAACTTGCCTTTTCATTTAGAATTGGAATTGTATCTGTTTTGGCTTCTTTTCTCAATAACATCGAATTTTTATATAGCGAATAATAAAAATAATCTTCGCCAAAAACCTCACGTTCCGCCAATAAAGCATAATAAGTTGCGAAACCTTCTTGCAACCAATGGTGTTTTCCCGATTTTGCCGTAACCATATCGCCAAACCATTGGTGCGCCAATTCGTGCGCATTTACATTAATATAATTTCTATCATTAAAACCACTTTCGTCAACAACAAAATCTTGAGCAAATAAGGTTGATGACGTGTTTTCCATTCCGGCATAAAGAAAATCCTCAACTGGAATCTGACGGTAAATTTGCCAAGGATACTTCACTCCTATTTCTTTTTCAAGAAAATCAAAAATGGCTTTAGAATGTTTGTAAGTGTATTGATATTTATCCGCATCAATTGGTTTATAATAATTCTCTAACGGAATTCCAGATTTAGAAGTGTCAGTTTTATGATCAAATTTTCCAATAGCAAGCATCACTAAATAGGATGACATTGGTTTTTTCATTTGATAATTCCACGATTTTATAGCCTCATTTTCAAGATTATTTTTTTGCAATTTACCATTTGATATAACATGATAATCGCTATCAAAAATAATATTTAAATTAAAAATAACCTTTTCATTTACATCATCAAAACTTGGTAACCAATAACTTGTGTATTTTCCTTGACCTTGAGTCCAAATTTGAAAATTTTCTTGAATTCCAGTAAAATATAAAGTTTGTTTAGGATTTGCATAATAACTAAATGTTAGCTTATTACTTCCTATTTTTAATCCATCAAATAATAATAACTCTTTGTTATTGTTTAAAAATTTAACCAATTTATTATTTATTGAAACATTATAGAATTTCATACTTTTAGCATCAATTCTAATTGTATCAGTAGTTTTATTTATTTTAAATTGATAATCAACCCTTCCAGAAACTGATTTTTTATTAAAATTAAGATCAATAACTCCATTAACTGAAATAAAATCAACTTTAGTAGTTTGTTGACCAAAAGAAAAAACAGAAAAGAAAAAAAACAGTAAATATTTCATACATCTTATAATTGAATTACAAATATAGTCATTGAAATTGATTTTGATTTTTGAATTTGAATTTGATATTCTATCTTCGCATAACTAATTTTAATGTTGAATATTCAATTTTAAATTAAGAATTTTGAAATTTTAAAAATGTCAAACAATCTATTACAAACTCCTATCGAATACCTAAAAGGTGTTGGTCCTTCTCGCGGCGAATTGCTTCGAAAGGAACTCAACATTCATCGGTATGGCGATTTGATGAATTTTTTTCCAAACAGATATATTGACAGAACAAGATATTATAAAATCAATGAACTTCAAAATTCTACTGCTGAAGTTCAAATAATTGGTAGAATAATTCACATTAAAACGGTTGAATTTGGTAAAAATCAAAAACGATTAATAGCATCATTTGCAGATGAAACTGGTCAAATGGAACTCACATGGTTTCAAGGTGTAAAATGGATTCGTGAGAGTTTAAAACTCAATGAAGTTTATGTGATTTTCGGAAAAACATCCAATTATGGAGCTCAATTTTCTATGGCGCATCCAGAAATGGAATTGATGGAAGAACACAAAGCCAGTTTACGAAGCGCCATGCAACCTGTTTACCCAAGTACCGAAAAATTGACGCAAAGAGGCATTACAAATAAAGTTGTAAACAAAGCCATTCAGCAATTATTTCTAGAAATTAAAGGTCAATTTATAGAAACGCTTCCGGTGTATATTTTGGAACAATTGAAACTGATTGCGAAGAATGAAGCCATGTTTAACATTCATTTTCCGAAGAGTCAAGAACTTTTGGCGAAAGCCCAATTCCGATTAAAATTTGAAGAATTGTTCTTTATTCAATTGCAATTAATCACGAAAAACTTAATAAGAAAACACAAAATAAAAGGGCATCCGTTTGATAAAGTAGGCGAAAATTTCACCGATTTCTATAACAATCATTTACCATTTGAATTGACAAATGCGCAAAAAAGAGTGATTAAAGAAATTAGAAATGACATGGGAAGCAATGCCCAAATGAACCGACTTTTGCAAGGCGATGTTGGTTCGGGAAAAACAATTGTTGCTTTAATGTGTATGCTTTTGGCAAAAGACAACGGATTTCAAAGTTGCTTAATGGCACCAACAGAAATTCTTGCAAATCAGCATTTTATTGGATTGTCAGAGCTGGCTAAAGATCTGAACATCAATATAAAAATACTAACTGGTTCAAGTAAAACTTCAGAACGAAAAATTATTCACGAAGCATTGGAAAATGGAACTTTAGATATCCTAATTGGTACGCATGCTTTGCTTGAAGACAAAGTGAAATTTCAAAATTTAGGCTTAGCAGTAATTGACGAGCAACATCGTTTTGGCGTAGAACAACGCTCGAAATTATGGAAGAAAAACGAAATTCCACCACACGTTTTAGTGATGACGGCAACTCCTATTCCTAGAACTTTAGCGATGAGTTTGTATGGCGATTTAGATATTTCTGTTATTGATGAATTGCCGCCAGGTCGAAAAGCTATTCAAACAGTTCACAGATATGATTCCAACCGATTAAAAGTTTGGAAATTCCTAAAAGACGAAATTGCAAAAGGCCGACAAATTTATATAGTTTATCCTTTAATTAATGAAAGTGCAACCCAAGATTATAAGGATTTAATGGACGGTTATGAGAGTATTTCTAGAAATTTTCCGTTGCCACAATATTCGATTTCGATAGTTCACGGACAAATGAAACCAGCCGAAAAAGAAGCCGAAATGCAACGATTTGTAGCTGGAAAAACCAATATTATGGTTGCCACAACGGTTATTGAAGTTGGTGTAAACGTTCCAAATGCAAGTGTTATGGTTATAGAAAGTACCGAACGTTTTGGACTTTCACAACTGCACCAGTTGCGCGGTCGTGTTGGTCGTGGTGCCGAACAAAGTTATTGTATTTTAATGACAGGATTCAAACTTGGAAATGATAGTAAAACCAGAATTGAAACTATGTGTCGCACCAACGACGGATTTGAAATTGCGGAAGTAGATTTAAAACTTCGCGGTCCAGGCGACATCATGGGAAAACAACAAAGTGGTGTTTTAAATTTGCAAATTGCTGATTTAGTAAAAGATAGAGATATTTTAATGGTAGCAAGAGAACACGCTATGAAATTACTAAAAGAAGATGCCGCCATGACCAAACCAGAACATCAAAAAATGAGAGAAATTTTTATAGAAATGAGTGCAAAAAAGAATATTTGGAATTATATTAGTTGATAACTTCAAAATTATAAATTATAAATAAAATGGTACAATACAACCCAAAAGACTGGATTACATTTATTTTTAGATTTCATAAATCGGATACTTTTAGACAGTTGTTGCCCATGATGATATTCATTGGGATTTATTCGGGCATCATTGGATATCTGGAAATGGAATATTTTAAATTATCAGAAAAAAGTCATTTAAAAAACATTACTATGATGCATGGAATGTTAGGTTTTGTAATTTCATTATTACTCGCTTACAGAACAAACACTGCCTATGATCGTTGGTGGGAAGGACGAAAACTTTGGGGTTCATTGGTAAATAATTCTAGAAATTTGGCTTTAAAACTTTCTGTAATGCTTAAAGAAGAAAGCGATAGAAATTATTTTAAAAAATTAATTCCTGCTTATGCATCGGTGCTTCAAAAACATTTGAGTGATGAAGATACAGCAAAGGAACTTTTTGAAGGATTGAATTTAAAGATTGACCAACACAAGCATTATCCCAATCAAGTGGCAAAAATGTTGTTCCAAAAAATTAATGATTTGTATCAATCGGGTAAAATTTCTGGCAATCAGTTAATCATTTTAAATGGAGAATTGCAATCGTTTACTGATGTTTGTGGCGCATGTGAACGAATAAAAAACACTCCAATTCCTTATTCTTACAGTGCTTTTATCAAAAAATTTATTTTCTTTTATGTCATGACATTACCTTTTGGATATGTATTTAGTTTAGGCTATTACACCATTCCGGTTGTAATTTTTATCTTTTATGTTTTAGCAAGTTTAGAATTAATTGCTGAAGAGATTGAAGATCCATTTGGTTCGGATGAAAATGATTTACCAACGGCAAAAATTGCAAGCAATATTAAAAAACATGTTGAGGAATTGTTATAAAAACATCAATTTAAGCTTTTTTCGTTGCATAAAAGTTAAATAAAAGTCAATATTGCCTAATTTTCATTTGATAGAAAGTAAATTTGTTAATCTTAAAACAAAGAGAAATAACCATTCAATTTACTTTCTAAAACTATGAAGTTAAAAAATATACTCATTACCTTATTAATCATATCGTTAGCAGGATTAATTTTTTATAGAATATCTAAAAACAATTCAGAAAACGGAAACTCAAAAGATAAAAACGAAAAAAAACCTCCTGTAGATGTAACTGCGATTGTGGCAACAGCAGAAGATTTTTCTAATTCGTTAGCACTTTCTGGTTCTATTGAAGCCAATGAGCAAATTGAAATTAGAAGCGAAGTATCGGGAATTGTAGAGAATATTGCTTTTAAAGAAGGTACAAATGTTAATAAAGGACAACTTCTTTTTAAAGTAAACGATATTGAACTTAGAGCACAATTAGCCCAAGCAACAACCAAACAAAACTTAGCTTCCGAAAACGAACGACGCGCAAAATTACTTTTACAAAAAGAAGCTATTAGTCAAGAAGAATATGATATTGCAAGTGCCGATTTTAGAACTGCGCAATCACAATCGCAGTTGATAAGAGCGCAAATTGCTAAAACTTCTGTAAGAGCGCCATTTTCGGGAAAAATTGGTTTGCGTTCAATATCGCCTGGAACTTATGTAACACCAACCACTTTGGTAGCCAAATTAGTAAGTTCAAATCCTGTAAAAATCACTTTTTCAATACCCGAAAAATATGCTTTAGAAATAAAAACAAATTCTGAAATAAATTTTACAGTTAATGGATTTCCCGAAAGATATAGCGCAAAAATATATGCTGTTGAACCCGGAATTGAAACAACAACAAGAACTTTAAGCATTAGAGCTGTTGCACAAAATAATAACGAAAAACTTATACCCGGAACTTTTGCTAATATAGAATTGCCATTAAATACAATAAAAGATGCTATTGTAATTCCAACCGAAGCAATAATTCCGGTTCAAAATGGTAAAAAAGTGTTCATTACCAATAACGGAAAAGCCAAAGAAATAATGGTTGAAACTGCCACAAGAACCGATGCTTCTATTTTAGTATTGTCTGGCTTAAAAGCTGGCGACACAATCATTACAAGCGGAGTTATGAGTTTAAAAGACGATGCTCCAGTAAAAGTGAGGATTAAAAAAATATAACGTTTATAAAATGATTTTCGAAGTAAAATAGGCTGTCAAAAATCTAAAATTTGCAATAAAAGACATATGAGTTTATCTACGCTAAGCATAAAAAGACCCGTTTTTACTATAGTTGTCAACCTAACCATAATTTTATTTGGTATTATTGGCTACAGCTATTTGGGCGTTCGAGAATTTCCATCCATTGATCCGGCACAAATTTCAATAAGAACCAATTATACAGGAGCAAATTCAGATATTATTGAATCTCAAATAACAGAACCTTTAGAAAAAGCTATAAATTCAATTGACGGAATTAGAAATGTAACGTCATCAAGCATTCAAGGTTCGAGCAATATTACTGTAGAATTTAATTTAAATAAAAATCTTGAAGAAGCAGCAAATGATGTTCGTGACAAAGTTTCACAAGCCACTAGAAGTTTACCTCAAGATATTGATGCGCCACCAGTTGTTTCTAAGGCTGATGCCAATGGTGAAGCTATTATTTCAATGACCGTTACAAGTGATACTCGAAGTTCTTTAGAATTAAGTGATTATGCAGAAAATGTAATCGGACAACGATTAGAAACTATTCCCGGTGTAAGTGGAATTCAAATTTGGGGACAAAAAAGATACGCCATGCGTTTATGGATTGATCCAATAAAATTAGCTTCTTATGGTTGTACTGTTGCCGAAGTTCGTGATGCGTTAAACAAACAAAATGTAGAATTACCGTCTGGAAAATTGACAGGAAACAATACCGAATTAACTGTAAAAACGGTTGGAAATTTGGCGAAAGCAGAAGAATTTAATAATATCATAATTCGAACTGATGGCGATAAAATTGTACGTTTTAGCGATGTTGGAAATGCCGAATTAGGTGCTGAAAATCTAGAAACAAAAATGAGTCAATCGGGAATGCCACTTGTTGGTGTTGCTATTGTTCCACTTCCAGGAGCGAATTATTTAGATATTTCTAAAGAATTTTATAAAGAATTTGACAAACTAAAAAAAGATTTACCAAAAGATATCAAACTTAATATTGCAATCGACTCTACTGTATTTGTGAAAAAATCGGTTGTTGAAGTAGCAGAAACATTAGGGATTTCAATTGTACTAGTAATTTTAATTATCTTTTTATTTTTTAGAGATTGGGCAATTGCATTCCGACCATTAATTGATATTCCGGTTTCCTTAATTGCAACTTTTTTTATAATGTGGTTGTTTGGATTTTCAATAAATGTGTTAACATTGCTCGCCATAGTTCTTGCAACAGGTTTGGTTGTAGATGACGGAATTGTAGTAACCGAAAATATATTCAAGAAAGTTGAAGAAGGAATGTCGCCTATTGAAGCAGCTATTAAAGGGTCAAACGAAATCTTTTTTGCAGTAATTTCAATATCAATTACACTTGCTGCGGTATTTTTACCAGTAATATTTTTAGAAGGATTTGTTGGTCGACTCTTCCGAGAGTTTGGTGTTGTTATTGGTGCAGCAGTTTTAATTTCTGCCTTTGTATCGTTAACTTTAACACCAATGTTGAATGCCTATTTAATGAAAGGTGGCGAACAAAAAAAGTCTAAATTTTATATTAAAACAGAACCTTATTTTGAAAAATTAAATTCAAGTTATGCGAGTTATTTGAATCGATTTATGAAAAGAAAATGGTTAAGTTTTCCAATACTAATTGTATGTTTTGGTCTTATTTATTTATTTTTCAATATTTTACAAAAAGAAACTGCACCCTATGACGATCGAAGTGCTTTGGTAATGTCTATGACAACTCCAGAAGGCTCTTCTTATGAATATACCGATCGATTTATGCAAGAAATATCAAAACTTGTAGACGATTCAATTCCAGAAAAAACAGTTAGTTTAATAATTACATCACCAGGTTTTGGTGCTTCAACAGTAAACAGTGGTCGTGTGAGAATAGCTCTTACAGATCCAGGAAAACGCGACAGATCACAGAAAGAAATTGCAGAAAAATTAACGCAATGGACCAAAGGATTTTCTGAAGCTAAAACTGCTGTGGTAGAACAACCAACAATTGCAGTAAATCGTCGTGGCGGATTGCCAATTCAATACATTATTCAGGCTCCAAATTTTAAAAAATTAGAAGAGAAAATTCCTTTATTTATGGAAGAAGCAGGGAAAAATCCAACTTTTTCTACGACCGATGTAAATTTAAAATTCAATAAACCCGAAATTAATGTAACCATCAATCGTGAAAAAGCAGAAAGTTTAGGGATATCTGTAATTGATATTGCGCAAACCTTACAGCTATCATTAAGCGGTCAACGATTTGGGTATTTTATGATGAGCGGAAAACAATACCAAGTTATTGGACAATTTGACCAAAAAGACCGCTCGAAACCACTTGATTTAACATCCATGTTTGTTAAAAACAATGTTGGTCAATTGATTCAAATGGATAATGTGGTCACAATTGAAGAAAAAAGTAATCCGCCACAATTGTACCATAATAATAGGTATATGTCGGCAACAATTTCGGCAGGATTAGCACCAGGAAAAAGTATGGGCGACGGTATTGATGCTATGAACGAAATAAAAGCAAAAGTTCTTGACGATACTTTCACTACCGATTTGGGAGGCGAATCAAGAGATTTTGTAGAAAGTAGTTCCAATACTTTATTCGCTTTTGGATTGGCATTATTGTTAATTTATTTAATTTTGGCTGCCCAATTTGAAAGTTTTATTGACCCATTTATAATTATTTTAACTGTTCCAATGGCTGTTGCAGGAGCACTATTTTCGCTTTGGTTATTTGGACAAACATGGAATATTTTTAGTCAAATTGGAACTGTAATGCTCATTGGATTGGTAACCAAAAACGGAATTTTAATTGTTGAATTTGCCAACCAACTTCGGGAACAAGGCAAACCCAAATTAGAAGCAATTCTTGAAGCATCGGAAGCACGTTTACGTCCAATTTTAATGACCAGTTTAGCCATTGCACTTGGAGCTTTACCTATTGCAATGTCACTTGGAGCAGCATCAACTAGTAGAATTGGAATGGGAGTTGTAATTGTTGGCGGAACTTTATTTTCCTTAATCTTGACACTTTTTATAATTCCGGCAATTTATTTAATGTGGTCAAAAGCAAAAAAACACCGCCCAGAATTTGATACTATTGAAGCACTAGAAAAATAAAAAAATCATGACTTTACGATATTTATATACATCCTTATTATTTTTACTAATTGGTTTTCAACTGCAAGCACAAGAACTTCTCAAGCTAGAAGATGCTGTAAAAATTGCTTTGGATAATAATTATGAAATTAAAATTTCAAAAAATGAATTGAAAATTGATGAAACCAATTCGACTGCAGGAAATGCAGGAATGTTGCCTATTATAAATGCAAATTTAGCAAACAGCAATAGCATTTTAAACACTACTCAAACGCAAACTGATGGTAGTCAAAGAACAGTTGATAATGCTAAAAATTTAAGTTTAAGTTATGGTGTAGGTTTAGATTGGACCATTTTTGACGGAATGCGAATGTTTGCCAAACGCGAGCAATTAAAAGTACTTCAAAAACAAGGAGAAGCCGAATTGAAACTGACCATATTTACAAAAATTAGTGCTGTGTACGCAAACTATTTTGATTTGGTTCAGCAACAGCAACAAATTACAGCTTTAGATACAGCAATTGTAATTTCTAACCAACGATTGACAACTGCACAAAACAGATATTCTATTGGGAAAGCTGCAAAATTAGAAGTTTTAAATGCGCAAGTCGATTTGAATACCGATGTAAGTTCACGATTAAAACAATTGGAATTATATCAAATTGCAAAAATACAATTGAATGAAATTCTAGCTCGTGATACTGCAACTGATTTTAAAGTAATTGATGAAATTACAATAGATAAAACTTTGGCAATAGCCGAATTAAAAACTTTAGCCAAAAATCAAAATCCTCAATTACAAGCGCAGATTTTAGCTAAAAACAGTGCAGATTTACAACTAAAACAAGTTAAAGCTGGTCGATATCCAACAGTAAAAATAAATTCTGGATATAATTTTACAAGATCAGAAGCTTCTTTAGGATTTGTAACACAATCATCAGGAAACGGATTTGTATATGGTGTAAATGCTTCTGTTCCAATTTTTAACGGATTTAATCAAAATCGAAATGAAAAGGTTGCTAAACTTCAAGTAGATAACGCTGCAATTGTCGTGGATCAACAAAAAAATATATTGCAATCGCAATTAGGAATGGCTTTTCAGAGTTATCAAACCAACTTAGAATTATCAAAAGTTGAAGAAAAAAACACCGAAATTGCGAAGCAAAATTTAGATATTACTTTGTCTAAATTCAAAATTGGAACCATTACTCCTATTGAATACAGAACGGCACAACTCAATTATGTTAATGCTTTAGTTCGATATAGCAATGCACAATTTCAAACAAAATTGTACGAAATTAGCTTGAAAGAATTAAGCGGAAGTTTAGTATTTTAAATATATCCTAACTAACCAAATTTCTCTTCCAATTTGCAATTTGTAAAGTTATTTTCTGTATTTTAGTAATCCATAATTTTTACTAATTAGCAATGAAATCTTTACTTCACACACCAGCATTGACGCACGAAAAATCGTTGAAAACTTTGGTAGAAAACCGCACTATTTTTTCATTAAACCACTGTGAGTTGAACATTTTTGAAACCTATCAAGAATCGGCTTTGGTTCCGTTAAAGTTTAATGATTTAGTGGTTACAAGTATGCTGCGTGGCAAAAAAGTAATGCATCTTTTTGACGATCCAGGATTTGATTATTTACCCGGTGAAACGGTTGTAATTCCGTCCAATGTAGAAATGAAAATTGATTTTCCCGAGGCAAGTACCAACAATCCTACGCAATGTTTGGCATTAGCAATTGAACAATCTAAAATTACAGATACTTTAAATTTCTTGAACGAGCGTTATCCAAAAGAAGGAACCGACCAATATTGGCAATTGAATTATCAAAATTATTTCTTTTACAACAATGTCGATTTGGCGACGACCATCAACAAACTCATCAAAGAATGCATGAGTACGTCCATTACAAAAGATGCTTTGGCCGATTTGACTTTGCAAGAATTATTGATACGAATTATTCAAACGCAAACTGCAAAATCTATCGATGACGGATTATTTATTAATCCGAACAATCCAATTTCTGAAGTTATCGCATTTATTAGATTGAATTTGAAAGAAAATATTAGTTTGAAAAGTTTAAGCGATAAAGCGTGCATGAGTACAACTTCTTTTTACAGATTTTTCAAACGAGAATTAGGCATGAGTCCGATTGAATTTGTACTGAATGAAAAGATAAAATGTGCCAAAAAATTACTTAAAAATCCGTCAATACAAGTAAACGAAGTTTGTTATTTATCAGGATTTGAAGATGCAAATTACTTTATTAGATTATTTAAAAAACACGAAGGTATCACTCCAAAACAGTATCAGTTGTTGTACGTGAATTAATTATTCAATATATTTAACTGGTTCTAAATCTTCCTCTTCGTCTTCGGAGAAAATTCTATATTCAATCTGAAAAGTTTTCTTTAAAGGAGTTTCTAATGAAAACCCACCAACACCAAAAGCGTCAATTACTTTCAACGTAAAATGCGCATGTTTCCAATATTCGAATAAATCTTTGTCAACCCAAAACTCGGTTTCTTCAATTGTTCCGATGCAAACGTCACCCATTCGTTGATAGAAACCACCTTTCTCAAAACATTGTGGTTGCGTTCCTTCACAACATCCGCCAGCTTGATAAAACATCAAATCGCCGTGTTTTTCCTTTAGAATATGTATTAAATCTATTGCTTCTTTGGTAGCATCTAGTCGTTTTGTCATGGCAAATTACTTTAGTAAATTTAAAAAAAAATAAAAAACCTACAAGGTCAAAAAAGACCTTGCAGGTTTGTTCAACCAATCAATATACTAAAAGAACCCTAATTTCTTTTTATCATAAGAAATCAACATATTTTTAGTTTGACGGTAATGACCAAGCATCATTTTATGATTTTCTCTTCCAATTCCAGATTGTTTGTAACCTCCAAATGGTGCTCCAGCTGGATATGAATGATATTGATTTACCCAAACTCTTCCGGCTTGAACCGCTCTTGGAACTTGATAAATTTCGTGTGCATCACGTGTCCAAACTCCAGCACCTAAACCATACATTGTATCATTTGCAATAGCAATTGCTTCTTCGGTAGTTTTAAATGTTGTAACTGCCAAAACTGGTCCGAAGATTTCTTCCTGAAAAATTCGCATCTTGTTGTGACCTTTAAAAATCGTTGGTTTAATATAATATCCACCAGCATGATCGCCTTCAAAAACATTTTCGTCACCACCAGTTAGCACTTCTGCTCCTTCTTCTTTTCCTAATTTTATGTAGGCCATGATTTTCTCCTTTTGCACTAATGATGCTTGAGCACCAATCATCGTTGCCATATCTAGAGGATTTCCTGCAATAATTGCTTCTGTTCTTTCAATAACTCTTGCAATAAATTTATCATAAATATCTTCGTGAACCAATAATCTTGATGGACATGTGCAAATTTCACCTTGATTTAATGCGAATAAAACTGCACCTTCAATAGCTTTATCGAAGAAATCGTCATCATGATCGGCAACCGATTTCATGAAAATATTTGGAGATTTTCCTCCTAATTCTAAAGTAACAGGAATAATATTTTCTGTTGCATATTGCATTACTAATCTACCCGTTGTAGTTGATCCAGTAAATGCTGCTTTAGCAACTTTTTTATCTGTAACCAAGGCACGACCAAGTTCGGCACCAAATCCGTTAACGATATTTACAACTCCTGGAGGCAATAAATTGCCTATTAACTCCATCATAATCATAATTGAAATTGGTGTACTTTCGGCTGGTTTTAAAACAACTGTATTTCCTGCTGCTAATGCTGGAGCTAATTTCCAAACAGCCATTAAAATTGGGAAGTTCCACGGAATAATTTGTGCAATTACGCCTAATGGTTCGCTCAAAGCAATAGAAACTGTATTGGCATCAAGCTCAGCAACAGTACTTTCTTCGGCACGAATTACACCTGCAAAATATCGAAAGTGATCAATTGCGAGAGGCATGTCTGCATACGTAGTTTCGCGAATTGGTTTTCCATTGTCAATTGCTTCAACTGCTGCTAAATAGTCTAAATTATCTTCTAGAACTTGCGCAATTTTATTAAGTAAAATACTGCGTTCAGTAACCGAGGTTTTTCCCCAAGTTTCAAATGCTTTATGTGCTGTATCAACCGCCAATGCTACATCTTCTTTAGAGGAATGTGCCGCTTGTGTGAACACTTTTCCATCAATAGGAGAAATTACATCAAAATAGTTTCCGTTAACAGGAGCAACGAATTTTCCTCCTATATAATTATCATACTTTGCCTTAAAATCAGGTCTTTGTGCTATATTGCTCATACTATTAAATTTTTAGTTTTATCAAAAGTAGCTTCAAAAATCAAAAAGAAATAGCACAAAATCTTCATTTAATAGCACAAAATTGATAAGTGAATAATTTTAACATCATTTTATTATATATATCAAAAAAATACAGCTAATTTTTAATTAAATTAACAATTTAAAAGAAATGAGTTTTTGGATAAAATATATTTTAATCTAAAAGCTACAATACTTATCTTTGCCAACTCAAAAATCAAACGAATAATGAAGATTTCATACAACTGGATAAAACAATTTTTAAAAATAGATTCTAATTCTGAAGACATTGCTACAATCTTAACAGATTTAGGACTAGAAGTTGAAATCGTAGAAAAATACCAATCGGTAAAAGGTGGCTTGGAAGGCGTTGTTGTTGGACACGTATTAACTTGCGAAAAACATCCAGATGCCGATAGACTAAATATTACAACGGTTGATTTGGGTGATGGAATTCCGGTACAAATAGTATGTGGAGCAACAAATGTAGCTGCCGGATTAAAAGTACCAGTAGCAACTATTGGAACCAAATTGTTTGATAAAGACGGCGTTGAATTTGAAATTAAAAAAGGGAAAATTCGCGGACAAGAAAGTCACGGAATGATTTGTGCCGAAGACGAATTGGGTCTAGGAACTTCTCATGACGGAATTATGATTTTAGATTCGGAATTAAAACCAGGAACGCCAGCTGCAAAAGTCTTCAATATAGAAAACGACGAAGTTTTTGAAATTGGATTAACTCCAAACCGTGCCGATGCAATGTCGCACATGGGTGTTGCTCGCGATTTACGTGCAGGATTATTACAAAAAAATGCTTCTTTAGAATTAATTACGCCATCAGTCTCTAAATTTAAAGTTGATAAAAGAACTTTGAAAATTGATATTGATGTTAAAGATTCAAAATTAGCACCAAGATATTGCGGTGTTACTATTTCTGGAGTTACAATAAAACCTTCTCCAAGTTGGTTACAAAACCGATTGAAAGCCATTGGATTAACACCAAAAAATAATGTTATTGATGTTACCAATTATGTTTTGCACGAATTAGGACAACCATTACATGCTTTCGATGCTTCACAAATTCACGGAAAAGTTACCGTAAAAACTGTTGCTGCTGGAACAAAATTTGTCACACTTGATGCTATTGAAAGAACATTGCACGAGGAAGATTTGATGATTTGTGATGATAAAGGTCCATTGTGTATGGCAGGCGTTTTTGGAGGAAAAAATTCAGGAGTTTCAGAAAACACTTCTTCTATCTTTTTAGAAAGTGCTTATTTCAATCCTGTAACTATTCGTAAAACGGCAAAACGTCATGGTTTAAGTACTGATGCATCGTTTCGTTTTGAAAGAGGAATTGATCCAACAATTACAGAATATGCTTTGAAACGTGCAGCGTTGTTGATTCAAGAAGTTGCTGGTGGAGAAATTACGTCGGATGTAATTGATATTTATCCAAAGAAAATTGAAGATTTTACTGTTTTCTTAAACTATGAGAAAGCCTTCAAATTGATTGGACAAGAATTACCAAAAGAAACTATTAAAAAAATTGTAGCTTCTTTAGACATCAAAGTTAACAGTTCTTCTGATGCAGGAATGGGATTAATTATTCCTTCGTATCGTGTAGATGTGCAACGTGAGGTTGATGTTATTGAAGAAATTCTTAGAGTTTATGGTTACAACAACATCAATTTTTCTAAAAAACTGAATGCAACAGTAGCAAAATCTGGTAGAACTGAAGATTATAAAGTTCAAAATATTATTGCAAGTCAATTAAACTCAATTGGTTTTCATGAAATGATGGCCAATTCATTGACTTCGCCAGATTATATTAAGCTTTCAGATATGTTGAAAGAAGAATATAATGTTACCATGTTGAATCCGTTGAGTAATGATTTATCGGCAATGCGTCAATCGATGTTGTTTTCTGGACTGGAAGCAATATCTTATAACATTAACAGACGAAATAGCGATTTAAAATTATTTGAATTTGGAAAAAGCTACCGTAAATTATTGTCAGGATTTAATGAAAAGAAACATTTAACACTTTTTGTAACTGGAAGTAAAACTCCAGAAAGTTGGACAAATGCACAAAAACCAACCGATTTCTTTTTATTTAAAGGATATGTTAGTGGTATTTTATCGCGATTAGGATTTGATAAAGTTCAGAACTTGCCTGCTAACAGTGACTTCTTCGCAGAAGGTGCTGCTGTAGGAATTGGAAATGATATTCTAGTGGAAGTTGGAACAGTTAAAAAATCGATTTTAAAACATTTTGACATTAAACAAGAAGTTTTTTATGCCGAATTCAATTGGGATTTAGTAATTAAACTATTATCTAACAAAATTAAATTTACTGCAATACCTAAATATCCTGAGGTTCGTAGAGATTTTGCTTTATTAGTTGACACTTCTGTAGCCTTTGAATCGATATATAAAGTAGCACGTTTAACGGAGAAATCACTTTTAAAAGACATTAACTTATTTGATGTTTATGAAGGCACCAATTTACCCGAAGGAAAAAAATCGTATGCAGTTAGTTTTACAATTCAAGATACTACAAAAACGTTGACTGATGTTCAAATTGACAAAATTATGAGCAAATTGCAATCTAATTTTGAAACAGAATTGGGAGCGCAATTAAGATAATATATTTTTAAAAAACGTATTAAAAACAAAAACCATCAACTAAATTAGTTGATGGTTTTTTCAATCTAACCAAAAATAACAAACCTTATGCTTTAGGTGTTACAACAGTATCAACTACGTGAATCACACCATTTGATTGATTAACATCTGCAATAGTGATTTTAGAACTGCTTCCATTTTCGTCGGTGATGTAAAGATCTTTACCTTTCATCCAAGCAGTTAACGTTCCACCAGAAACCGTTTTTAGAGTTGCTTTTCCGTTACCTTTTTTAATTAATTTTGCAATATCAGCTGCGCTAAGTTTACCAGCAACGACGTGATATGTTAGAATTGTTTGTAATGTTTTTAAATTTTCTGGTTTTAGTAATGTTTCAACTGTACCTTTTGGTAATTTAGCAAACGCTGCATTTGTTGGGACAAAAACGGTGAATGGTCCTTTAGATTGTAATGTTTCTACTAATCCTGCTGCTTTTACTGCTGCAACTAAAGTTGTATGATCTTTAGAGTTTACTGCATTTTCAACAATGTTTTTAGAAGGATACATTGGAGCACCACCTACAGTTACTGTTTTTTCTTTTTGAGCAAATGTCATTGTTGTTGCAAAAAGTGAACATGTTAAAACCAACGCTGAGAAAAAATTTCTTGTTTTCATGATATTATATTTTTTTAAAGTTTATACAAGCATTTACGCCAGTTAATTGTCTTTGGTTTTATATTTTAATAAATTAACATTATTTTAATACTTGATATAGACAAAAAAAGAGCTTAAAAATTTGACTTATATTAGGTAATATCTTAATTTAGAGTTTATTAAAACTGGATTTTTTTTATTAAAAAAACTACAACTATGTTATTAAACAACACAAACTTAATTGATGCTTTACTGTATAACAGAAAAAAAGCAATGACAGAAACTCGACTTTTAGAAGAAGTAAAAGCGATTTTAGGGCAAAATGAAATTGAAAGATCACTGATAAAGGAAACCTTGGCAAACGAAAGTTCAACAACTGCCAATAAATTTGAGTTTGATTTATTAGAAACGGATAACATTTTTCACATAAATCAGATAAAGAAAGTAAGTATTGATTACAGATTACGATTTTTAGACAGTAATTTATTTAGAAATGCAATTCCAGAAGAAGCCATTTCCAAAATAAATGCTCTGGAGAAAAATCATAATACTAAATTGAGTGGTTTCAAAATTATGGCACCAAGTAAAGCTTTTAATTTAAAAAAATATGACGATCCGTTGTTGTTTGCTCCTATTGGTAATGATTATTATTATTTAATTCACAAATGGGGAAATGATTTGGCTTGGTACAGAAAACTTCAATTTTTACCTATAAAAAACATGGTGACTTTTGTTATTACTTGTTTGTTGTTAAGTCTAGTTTTTACCTATTTTACACCACCAAATCCTTTGAGTGCATCAGTTGAATTTGCTCCAATCATCATTTTTTTATTTTTATTCAAATCTATGGTTGGCACTGTTGGGTATTATTTCTTTATGATGGGCAAAAATTTTAATGATATGATTTGGGATAGAGCTTTTAAGGAGAATTAGAGTTTTAAAGAACATCAAACTTTTTAAAAATCTCTTTGCTTAATTCAACACTTTTTATTAATTGACCATTTTGTAAAACACTTACAAAACCTAATTTGCATTTTCTATTCAATCCATTGTAATGATAAACTCCAAACTTACTATCAGTTTGGTTTATCATTGGATAAAGGAGCATACTTTTTTCAGCTTCCCAATGTAAGCAATAAGTAAACATTTGCTTTAAATCATCGTCAGAAGGTTTATTCGTGTCGATTATTTTCCATTTTGTATCTATAACAAAAGTTTGACCATCATCCGATGTGATAACTATATCAGGTCTAATGGTTTTGGTTTCCCAGAAGTGTGTTTTATTTTGAAAATTAACTTTAAATCCTATTGGTTTATTGTTTTGTAGAATACGATAAATGTATTCTTCCCATAGTTTATTCATATCAAATAACAACGTTAGCATATTATCACTTCCAGAATTTAGATTTGGTGAATAATTTAAAATTATCATTTTAGCGATATTCAATGCTTTATAATAAGGAATATTTTTTCTATTACTTATGATTTTATCAAAATGACTAGAATTAACTGCAACATCTTTGTAATCGTTAAACTCAAAAAGTAATCTGTTTAACTTGTCTTTTATTGTAACATCAACTAGATTTTCTAATATTTTCAATCCTTTCAAAAGGATTTGATGTAATAAGTGGTCTTTATCATAAACTTGATGTTCACAATAAAAACGTTCTTTATGGACACTATTTTTTTGAATATTTTGAGAGAAAACCAGTTTACCTTTTAGAGCTAATTGATTACTTTGAACTCTTCTATATTTTTTAATTAATCCACGCTTAACAAGGTTTTCTATTTCAGATAAGTACATTTCAAAATAAACATCTAAAATTGAATTGTGTCGTTTTTTTAAATTGGTTTCAGAAACATTGTCAATAGTTATATGTTTACATACTCGCAACATATTTAACAAAACTCCTTGCCAAGTTTTTTTGTCTGGGCTGTCACTCTTATCAGCTTTTGGTAAAATTTCAATTGTTAATCCACCTATTTGTATCACTCCAACATAACTATTGAACAATACACCTTTATGAATGATGGTGTAATATTTATTTTGATTTTTTTCATTAAACAAAACCATTGCATCAAAATGATTTTTTTTGAATGCATTGGTACCATCATATCTTAACTTTTGATACTCAAAAACTTGAATGAAGTTTTCTTTACTCATAAATTGATGTAAAAGTAGTAGTGTTCCAATCTAGGAAAGATGTAAATTCATAAACCACTTTATCTGAAAAACTAGCAACATCGGATTCATCTTGATAGCTAAAATTGGTTGCGAATTTTGCTTTGTTTGCCTTTGGCTTAATAAATTCACCTCCTAAAACTAAACCAATTTTTCCAAAATCTCCAAAGAAATACTCTTCCAATAATGGAATAATTTTATCTTTAAAAACATCTTTTAAACCATCAAAATCAATAACATCAATAAAAAAAGAGTGTCCTATTTTATGGTCTTTATCCAATAATATTTCAATTCTTTCATTAATGGTTTTCAGCATTTCAACCATATTAATATCAATATCAGACCAAATAACTCCATTAGAAATATGTTCGTTTTCTAAAACCTTTATATCAGGTTGCATTTCTACAAAAGAAAATCTACGTCTTAAAGCTGTGTCTAATGACTCAACACTTCTATCAGCAGTATTCATTGTTCCAATTATATATAAATTATTTGGTACTGAAAAGTCTTCTTGAGAGTAAGGTAAAAATGCGTTTAAAGCTTCTGCATTTCCTTTTCTCTTGTCTTTCTCAATTAATGTTATTAACTCTCCAAAAATTGATGAAACATTACCTCTATTAATTTCATCAATAATTAAAACATATTTTAAAAGAGTATTTTCTTTTTTTCCAATATTATATAGTTTTAATTTCTCAATTAATGGATAATAATAAACCGCCAAACCACTTTCCATAATTCTTTTTTCGTAGAATAAATCTTTTAATGTATTCAAAACAAGTTCATGACCATAACCGCCGCTAGCCTTTCTAAATTCAATATTTTTTTCTTTAATATTTGTAATATGAAATGATGATGATTTCATTTTTATTTCAATTTCACTATTTTCGCTTTCCTCCCAATCTTGTTTTAATTTTTCAAAAGATTCCTCAAAACTGAAATCTTTACTTATTAAGCTTTCCAAATTGTTATTTGCAATATTTGCTATCAATTTAAAAATACCATCTTTTACTTCATAAGTAATATTTCCTCCTAAACTTTTGGGTTTAATTCCTTCAACAAAATCTTCATAACTTATACTTTGGTGAAAAGTTGTAAAATTGATTTGTTTTGCTTTACACAATTGGTCATATCTATCAGTAATAAAGTTTCTATCTTTATCATTATAATGTTTTCCATCAATAATCTCGACAGCTATTTTTTTGGTTGTGTAAGTCTTTCCAGTTCCTGGTGCGCCGTATAAGATTTGGTTTAATGGATGCTTATCTTTATTAGTTGTTTCCATAACTTCTACTTCTTCAATTTCTTTTGAATTATAATTACAATAAAATGCATCATATAAATTAAGCATTGAAATTTCTTTGTAATTCCATACTCGTGAACTATTTTGAATTATTTTATTTAAAGTTTTATCTTTATTTATTCTTCCTTTTCCAATGCTTTTTGTGTTATCAATAAACTCGCCTAGACTATCACTAAATTTTGGAAGCTTTATATCATAGTTATCGTTGTTCTTATAAATCTGAAAATTAAATTCATCCTCTACAATATCTTTTTGGTTTGGTTTAACTATTATATTTCTATAATTTTCAAGGTTATGATATGTAGATTTATCAAGCATCATTTCTTCTGAAAAATCATCATGAGTATTTATTTTAAAAAAAGCTTTTCTTGACATTGCAGTAGAACGAACAGTTTTTACAATTAAATCAATGTTTAACTTAAAGTATTTGAAAGCTTGAATTGCTTTGGTATCTAGTTTGGTATCTTCTATAATTTCTTCAAAATTCATTCTAAACAACATGTCCTCTTGTATCCATTCTTTAGCTCTCCAAAGTCTAATTTTTCCTTCTCCAATTATAAATACAAAAGCACCTTCTACTAAATCTCCAAACCAAGACTCGTCTTCTGTTTGATAAAATTTTTCTTCAAGTTGATTTCTCAAGTTGGTTACTTTACCAAAAAAAACATTAAAGTTCTCAATATTATTTCTTAACATCATTATATTGCTGTAAACATCTTCGTTTTCTAAAGTTGTGTATAAAAAGTTTTGAGTTATCAAGTTCTTATCGTCCCATTTGAATTGAGGATAAATACTTTTATGTAATTTTAATAATTCATTATTATTTGAGATATAATCCTCTTTAACTTTTTGAGCTAACTTTAAATAATGGAAATATTTTTTCCCTGATGGTGCTTTTGGTTCTTTTAAAACATCACAAAGATTTCTATAAAATGAAATTTTATAAATGAAGTATTTTTCAGGAAATCTAAATGACATATAAACAGAAAGTGTTCTTTCGTCTTGTTGTGTGTTTAGTTTGTCTTTTCCAAGCACATCAATTAGTCTTGGTAATATTTCGTCAGACTTGTTTTTAAATGTTTCAAATCGATTTTCTAATTCAAAATTTTCATCATACAAAAATTTAAACATTTCTCTTGTTTCTTCAGGAAAATTTTGGGCTGCTTTGTTTATAAATCCCCAAGAATTTTGATATAACAAATTGGAAACTTTTCTAAAAGCTTCTGAAAACATTTTATGAAAATCAACAGCATTGATATCCCAATGATTTTGAAAATGTTCAATTGCTTCCCACTTGTATAATTCATTAGGGTCGCCTTTTTCAATAAGTAAATCAATATATTTTTTAATAAAGTCTAACATAATTGTTGTTCATTTTTTTAATTTTTTATATTATTCTATTATCCATTTATAAATTCAATTATGCTATATTATATAAAACCATTTAAACTTTATTTTGCAATAAAAGTATGTTGCTAATTTAGATAAAAGATTCTTAAAAATTAAATAAGTTAAACTAAATCAATTTGTAAAATTAAAACCATAAAAAAAGCTCCCAATTTCTTGAGAGCTTTTATTATTTTAGATTTTCAGAGAATTATTTTCCTCCTTTTTCCATTTTAGCTTTTAATTCAGCTAAGATATCATTGTTATCTCCAAGAGTTGAAGTTTGATTGTTGTTGTTAGAACTTGCAACAGATTCTGATGCAGCTTTCACAGCTTTTTCTTCTTCTTCTCTAAAGATTGCAGTATGCGAAGCAACTACTCTTTTAAATTCTTTGTTGAATTCGATAACTTTGAAATCAGCTACATCGCCTTTTTTCAATTTTTTACCATCTTCTTTTTCTAAGTGACGTGTTGGAATAAATGCAACAACATCATCTCCGAAATCTACAGTAGCACCTTTGTCAACAATTTCAGCGATAGTTCCGTTGTGAATAGTTCCAACTGCGAAAGCATCTTCATGTTTGTCCCAAGGATTAGCAGTAGTTTGTTTGTGACCTAAAGATAATTTACGTCCGTCAACATCTAATTCTAATACTACAACATCTAGTTTGTCACCTACGTTAACAAATTCTGATGGATGTTTGATTTTTTTAGTCCAAGATAAGTCAGAGATGTAAACTAATCCATCAATTCCTTCTTCAAGTTCTACGAAAATACCAAAGTTTGTAAAGTTTCTAACAATACCTGTATGCTTAGAACCTACTGGGTATTTAGAAGTGATATCAGTCCATGGATCTTGAGTCATTTGTTTAATACCTAATGACATTTTTCTTTCGTCTCTGTCAAGAGTTAATACAACTGCTTCAACAATATCACCCACTTTTACGAAATCTTGAGCGCTACGTAAATGCGTAGACCAAGACATTTCAGAAACGTGAATTAAACCTTTAACACCTTCAGCAACTTCAATGAAAGCACCGTAATCAGCAATAACTACTACTTTACCTTTCACTTTGTCACCAACTTTAAGTTCAGCACCAAGTGCATCCCATGGGTGAGCGTTTAATTGTTTCAATCCTAATTGGATTCTTGTTTTTTCGTCATCAAAATCAAGGATAACTACGTTCAATTTTTGATCTAATTCAAGAACTTCACTTGGGTGATTGATTCTAGACCAAGAAAGGTCAGTAATGTGGATTAATCCATCAACACCACCTAAGTCAATAAACACACCATAAGAAGTAATGTTTTTAACAACACCTTCTAATACTTGTCCTTTTTCTAATTGACCAATAATTTCTTTTTTCTGAACTTCGATATCTGCTTCGATAAGCGCTTTGTGTGATACAACAACGTTTTTAAATTCGTGATTAATTTTCACAACTTTAAATTCCATCATTTTGTTCACATATACATCATAGTCACGGATTGGTTTCACATCAATTTGTGAACCTGGTAAGAACGCTTCAATTCCGAAAACGTCAACAATCATACCACCTTTAGTTCTACATTTAACAAAACCTGTAACAATTTCACCTGTTTCGTTAGCAGAAATAACTCTATCCCAAGATTTAATTGTTCTAGCTTTTCTGTGAGATAATACCAATTGACCTGTTTTGTCCTCACGAACATCAATTAATACTTCTACTTTGTCACCCACTTTTAAGTTTGGGTTGTAACGGAATTCGTTTAAAGAAATAACACCTTCCGATTTTGCATTAATGTCAACAATAGCGTCACGGTCAGTAATTCTTACTACTACACCTTCTACTACTTCTTCTTGATCTGTATCTATAAAAGTTTTAGATACTAAATCTTCAAATTCTTGTAAGTTTTTTTCGTCAACTAAATCAATACCTTCAGAGTAATTGTGCCAGTTAAATTCGCTTAAAAAATCTTGTTGTTCTTTGTTTAATTCAGACATGCTGATAAAAAATTTGTATTTTGTTTTTCGTGAGTTTCTTTAAGCGATAGAAAAACAAAAGTGTTTTACATAAATAATTGATTTCCAAACGAAACTCTACTCTGCATTTTGGACTGCAAAAGTACTACTTTTTTATCAATCTACAAATAATGATACTAAAAAAAAGAGTTACAACTATAGAAAACAACCGTTTTTTATTTGGAGCGAATGGCTTGGTACTTTCTTGGTTTCCATTTTCCTGCTTTCCTTCCAAAACTTCGCTAAAAAAAGCGAAGGTTTTTCCCTGCAATCAGGGCTAATATAGTGTTTGTATAGAAGAGAGTTTTTAGTACTTTTATAAAAAAATAGTGAATGAAAAATTCTTTTCAAATTTTCAAATCAGACAACAAAACATTTCATTGGGATTTAAATAATTTTTTACTCCTTTTATTTTTATTTGTTGGATTCATAAGCATTCTTGAAATTAACATTATTTCAAAAATAGCGACAACTATAGCAAAATGTATTTTTCTTTTCATATTTATATTAGCAATAGTAAATATTTTTAGAAAAAAACCATTAAACGGAGTATTAGATGGTACTATAATTTTTAATCAAGATAATATAATTCTAAATGATAATATAATAACATTACAAGAAATTAAAAAAATATTCCTACATGCTAACGATTATGACGGAAAAACAGGAGTAATAATAAGAGTGTCATTATTTCCAAGAATATCAAATGGAACTAATAATTTGTTGGACATAGAATTAAAAAATGGTGAAAAATAAAGTTGTTTTTTCTAATTGAATATGAAAGTCAAGTTGAAAACTTAAAACCATTTATAATTTCATTAATTAAACAGAGAATTTTATCATTTGATGAAGGGTTAAATATTTTAAAAATTGATAATGAAGATTTAAAACAAGAACTTGAGTTTTCGAATAAAGAAAATCAAAATACAATCTAAATTAAACCCAATGATAAACGACGCTCCAAAAAAAGAATCCTTTCTATTTACAATACTCACCAACCTAACCTTTTGGGTTTTAATAGCAATTGTTTGTGGTGTTTTACTCGGACATTTCAATCCCGAAAAAGGTCAAGAAATGAAAATTATTGGCGATTCTTTTATCAAATTAGTCAAAATTTTCATAGGCCCAATTATTTTTCTTACCATAGTTTTAGGAATTGCTGGAATGGGCGATTTAAAAAAAGTAGGACGAATCGGAATCAAATCATTACTCTATTTTGAAATAGTAACCACTTTTGCTCTTGCAATTGGTGTGATTGCTGCCTACATCATCCAACCAGGAAAAATCGATAAATCAGGATTAGACATTCAGGATGCAAGTAAATATACTTCCAGTCCATCGGTAGGTTTTAGTTGGCTCAACTTCTTCCTGAGTAATTTTACACTTCAAGTTTTGGTGGTTGCAATCTTGTGCGGTATTCTATTAAATTATTATAAAAAACGAGAAACTGTTGTCACCTTTTTATACAAATGTTCTAAAATTGTTTTTAAAGCATTAAAATTTGTCATGTATCTTGCGCCTCTTGGTGCTTTTGGAGGAATGGCTTACACTGTTGGAAAATTCGGATTGCATACACTTATTCCGTTAGGGAAATTAATGCTGACTGTTTATGTAACGATGGCGATTTTTATATTTCTTATACTTGGAAGTATTCTTCGTTATTACAAAATACGAATTTGGGATTTCATAAAATACCTAAAAGCCGAATTATTAATCGTTCTTGGAACGTCGTCATCAGAACCAGCATTGCCAAACTTAATGGATAAACTAGAACGAATGGGTTGTAGTAAATCGGTTGTAGGATTGGTTGTTCCAACTGGTTATTCATTCAATCTTGATGGAACGGCAATTTACCTTTCGATGGCAATTATTTTCTTGGCACAATTGTACAATGTACATCTTACATTTGGAGAAATACTCACCATTATTGGATTGTTAATGATTACTTCCAAAGGTGCAGCTGGAGTAACTGGAAGCGGATTTATAGTTTTAGCATCAACACTTACGGCAATTCACAAAATTCCGTTAGAAGGTCTGGCCTTCCTTCTTGGTGTTGATAAATTTATGAGTGAAGCACGAGCTATAACCAATTTTATAGGAAATGGCGTTGCGGCAATTGTAATTTCTAAAAACGAAAATGAATTTGTAGATCCAGAACATCCCAAAGATTTGGATTAAGAATCAAATAAAAAACCCGATAATTTTTATACTTATAGACTGCACCCAAAAGTTTAGACAAATTTATAATTAATTTTGATAATAATGAGCTCGATATTGTATTGGGCTCATTTTGTTTAAATTCGACTTGCTTCTGTCGTTATTATAATAGTTTATATATTCTTTGATTTCCATTTTTAATTGTTCAACTGAGGTGTATTTTTTTAGATAAAACAGTTCAGATTTTAATATTCCAAAGAAATTTTCAATAATTGCGTTATCTAGACAATTTCCTTTTCTAGACATACTTTGTATGATACCTTTTTCTTTCAATTGATTTTGATATCTTTTCATTTGATATTGCCATCCTTGATCTGAATGTAGAATTAGATTTGTATTGTTTGGTATTTTCTTAAAAGCTTTATTTAACATCATTACAACTTGATTAAACACTGGTCGTTCTGTGAGTTCATAACTGATTATTTCTTGATTAAATAAGTCAATTATTGGCGATAAATACAGTTTATTTCCTGATACATTAAACTCGGTTATATCGGTTGCCCATTTCTGATTTGGAGCGGTTGCTTTAAATTTTCTCTTTAGAATATTAGGTGCAATTTTACCCTGTTCGCCTTTGTATGATTTGTATTTTTTGACTCTAATTAAACTCTTTAATCCTAATAATTTCATTAATCTTAAGACGGTTTTATGATTGATAA
>NZ_JAYWFT010000090.1:0-12366 GCF_043778725.1 Flavobacterium sp.
GTGTTGCTTTTTTACTTTCTGTCACTTCTGCTTTTGGCATTTCTTTTTTAGCAAAAAAATCCTCATTTTTTGATTTTACTATTTGAGGTTTAATGCTTACAATATCTTTTTTGGGGCTAATAACTGAAGTGGATAATGAATTATCAATTTTAGATTTACTTTCAGTCTTAGCAATTTGCAATTTATTTTGCTTTAGTGTAACGTTTGTTTTTTTATTTTTTAGGACTACAATTTCATCAACTAAAATTTTCATTTTAGATTCTAATGCGTTGTATTGTGTTTTATATTTTATGAGAGAATTTGCATCATTTTTAGTTTTTTCAAGTTCCATTACTAAAGCTTCGACTTTAGCTTTTTCGTCTTGTAGTGCTTTAAAACTATTTGTCTTTTGTGCAATTTTAGAATCATACATTACTTTTAATTCTTCAATTTCTTTCATGACTTTGCCATCAGTAGAACCACTTGATGAAATTGTGGTATTAAATTTATTGTTTCCAATAATATATCCCAATGCACCAGCCAACAGTACAAGCAAAACTCCTATTATTCCAATTAAAACTGTTATACTTTTTTTGTTGCTCATTGTAATTATTTAATAGTACAAAATAACATTAAAAAGTACATTTTTAGTCGTTAATAAACTCACAAGTTATAAACAAAAAAAGCACCCAAAATATTGGATGCTCTTTTATAATTTAGAAATTTAAATATTATTTTAGCGTAAAACTTGACTTAGAAACCAATTCGCTTTTATCAAAAACATTTACAAAATAAGTTCCTTTAGAAAAATCTTTTCCTGGCAAATCTTTAACAACATCTACCGTTTTATTTTCATATTTTACAGAAGTTGTAAAACTATAAGTTAACGATTTATCTCCAAAACTTTCTGTAGCTTTATCGCCAAGAACATTGTTTTTACTATCAATAACCTGAACATAATAGGTTTTATCACCAGATTTTGCTACACTATTTTCTGCAATTGTAAAACTAATTTTAAGAATATCAACTCTACTTGCTTTGTCTGTTTCTATTTGTTTACCTGAACTTTTAAGTTTGTAAGATCCTGTTTTTAAGTTTAAAACAGAAAGTTTAGAAGCTTTTTCAACTGTTTTAGAAAGTTCTTCGTTTTGACCTACTAAAACTTGGTTATAGTTTTTAGAATCTGCCAAGACCACTTTTGTACTATCTAGATTGGTTGTAAGCGTTTTATTTTCTTTTTTTAAAACCTCAACTTCTTGCATTAAACCGGTCATTTTGGTTTGCAATACTAAAAATTGTTGTTTGTATTTGGCCATTGAAGCAGTATCTCCTTTAGATTTTTCTAGTTGAGCCATTAAGCCTACAACCTTTTCTCTTTCGGCAATTAACTCATCGCTCATTGATGTATTTTCTGCAATTGCAGCATCATAGGTGGCTTTTAGTTCACCTAAATCTTTCATTACATTTTCTTTTTCTGTTTTAGTAGATGCAACTTCTGTTGTAAGTGTTTTAGCATCAGTAGTGAGTTTAAAAATATAAAATAGACTTCCTAATAAAAGAAGCGACAGCACCAATATGATTGCTTTTAACGACGAATTACTTTTTTGATTTTCCATTTGAGACATTTTTTAATTACAAATTTAATAATTTATAATAGTATAACGTAAATTTATATAATTATATTATTTTTGAGGGCAAAGATTTATTTCATGGAAAAACTAATTCGCTTCACATCGTCCGATTTATCAAAGATTACTAACCATAGAAGTGGCGAAGTAAAGTTTGGCGAAAAGATGGTAACAATACCTAAAGAGCAAGACATTTTAACTTTTTTAAAAAATTGTGAGCAGCAGTTTGTATTGTTTGGTATTCCAGAAGATATTGGAGTACGAGCCAATTATGGTCGTCCTGGTGCAGATTCTGCTTGGGATAGCGCCATTAAAAGCATTGCAAACATTCAGCACAATAGATTTTGTAAAGGCTCGCAAATTGTAGTTTTAGGTGCTTTAGATGTTGCTGAAGAGATGGAATTAGTACAAGGACTAGATTTTAATATTACTGCCGACAGAAAAAAAATGAATGATTTGGTGGTTCGAATAGACAAAGAAGTATCCCATATTGTTGCCAATATTGTAAAAGCTGGTAAAACTCCTATAATAATTGGTGGCGGACACAATAATTCTTATGGAAATATAAAAGGCACAGCACTTGGCAAAGGAAAAGCGGTAAATGCTATAAACTTTGACGCTCACTCCGATTTTAGAATTCTTGAAGGACGCCACTCTGGAAACGGATTTTCGTATGCCTTTGAAGAAGGATTTTTAAAAAAATATTTCATCTTTGGATTGCACCATAGTTATACTTCCAAAAGTGTTTTAGACCGACTCAAGACTTTAAAAGAGCGCGTACTTTATAACACTTACGATAGTATGAAAATTAAAATGACTAAAAATTTTAATACCGAAATGCAATTTGCCTTAGATTTTATAAAAACAGATTATTATGGGATAGAAATTGATCTAGATTCTATTCCAAATATTCCATGCAGCGCAATGACATTAAGTGGTTTTTCTGTAGAAGAGTTACGTCAGTTTATATACTTTTTTGGTAGCCATCAAAATGCTTCTTACATTCACATTTGCGAAGGCGCACCAAGTCTAGATAATGATAAAAATAATCATTTGGTTGGAAAACTAATAGGCTATCTAGTTACCGATTTTATTAAAGCCAAGACAGAAATTGATATAGCTTAAAAAACATTATTTTTTTTGTTATGAATATTCTTTTTTACTAATTTTCTATTTAAAAAAAAGTATAATGTATATTCGAGAAATTAGTTTTTATAAACTCTTTTCTACAGTTTATAACTTAATGAAAACATGAAAATTCTTGGTAGTATATAAGTACTTTTTTCACTTATTATATAATCAGAAAACGAATAATTATTTTTCACCTTGTTGTTTAGTAAATTATTTACAAAAAATTCATAACCAAACGGACTATTTTTCTTTTGATAACGAAAAGATGTATTTGCAATTTTATTAAAGCTATTTTGATTATTACTATTTGTATTTTTCAAATTTTGATATTCCAATTTAATGATACAATATTTAAGTAACGTAAATTCAACATTCGAATTAAATTCGTCCAATTGATACTTATTTTTTGTAATTCCATTAAACTGACTAAAACCTTTAGTGTAACCAATACTTATATCTGGCCATTTCTTGTAAGAAGTTTTTAATATAATTCCTATATTTTGACTATTTCTATTATTGGATACTGCTATATTATTTAGTGTTTGCAAATAGTTAAACCAACTAAAACTTGAATTTAACCTTAAAGTAAAGCGGTAAATTCTTTTACTAACTGACCCATTAAATCTCCAATTAGTTTCTGGATTATCTGTTAAAATTGGAGAGCTAAATTGATCAATTCCTGACAATTGAATTTCATTTCTAGTAGTTTTTATTTTTTTATTGAAACTAATAATTCCATTCAAAATTATGCCATGATACATATTCATTTTAGAATAACGCAAATTAGCCGAATGATAAATTTCATTTTCTAACAAAGAATTTCCTTTAAAAACAGCATTATAACTTTGTAAGACATATTGATTTGCCAGTTGATTAACATCTGGAAAAGTATTGACTAATTTATAACTAAAATTTAATGACTCGGATTTATTAAATTCAAAATCGCTATTAAACTGAGGTTGAAAAAGCATTTTTGAAACAGTAAAATTAGATGTGTTTTGTAAAGTTTTCAAATTATAATTATGCAAATAAATTCCTGGTTTATTTGTCCATTTTCCAATTTTAAATTTGTATTCTATTCCAACATAAGCATCGTTCAATTGGTACTTTACAGAATTAACAAATCCAGCTAACGAAAAATCATTTACAGTACCATTTGACAATAGTTGCCTTTCGGAAGTTTCAAATTTTGACATTCCATAATTATTACCCAAAATAGTATATAAATGGTTAAAATTATTAACTATCCAGTAATGTTTAAACAGTGCATCTATAGAATTGTTTTGACTTTTTTTAATTTGTTCAATTTTATAATTAATATCATTTTGTAACGGAATTAATCCCGATAAAAATGGCTGGTTTGTAAACCAAAGATTTTGAGGTGTATTTTTATCATAAGAATGGTTTACAACAAATGTAGTTGTATGTTTATTATTGTAACTTTTGTGCCACTCAATGTATTGTTTTAAAGAAGAATTGTCAGCATTGTTTATTGTTTCAAATACACTTGAATTTAAATTTGTAATTGAATTAATTGTAGTATTGATATTGTTTGAACTTAACTGATATTGTGTATTATAATACCATTTTTCTTTTTTGTTTGGAGAATAATCTAATTTCACATTTCCTAATCCTAGAATAGAACGACTATCACTATTTTGAAATTTATTTTCAAATGAAATCATACTATTTTGCAAATATTCATTTTTATTTTCTATTTGTGATGCCAAAAGTACTTTAGAAAAAATACTGTAGCCAGAAATCTCCAATTTTGGGTTTACATCTACACTAAAATTTAAGGCTCCAAATTGCGAAATATTTAGAGCTACATCATTATTATCATTTGTAAAAGAATACAAGTTTGTCAATGATTTTCTTTCGTTTAAAAAACTACTAACACCTCCTTCAAATCGTAATAAATCCTGAAAAGTAAAAGTGCTTTTCCCAATGTTATTTATGTCACCAATAAAACTTACGTTAATTTTAGGACTGTAATAAAACAATCCTGTATGACCCAAATAAAAACCATTACCATTTCCTATTGCAGATGCTGCTTCTATATCACCAAAAACGAACTTCTTTTTATCTGCTTTAAGTTTTATATTCATAGCCAAATCATCACTGTCTGAAACCTGTTTCATAAAACCCACTTGGTTAAAATGATCAATAACTTCAATTTTATCTAGCGCATCTGCAGGAATATTTTCGACAGCAAGTTTAGAACCGCCACCAAAAAACAATTTTCCCTCAACAAGCATTTTAGTAACTTTTTTTCCTTGAACGGTAACCGTACCATTTTTATCAACTTCAACTCCAGGTAATTTTTCGAGAATTTCTTTCATCTTTCTTTCATTCCCGTTTGCAAAAGCTTTAACGTTATAAGTTAACGTATCTTTTTTAATAACAATGGGTTGAAAATCGTGTTTAATCACAATTTCTTTTAGCTGCTCTCCTGTTGATTTAAGCTTAAAATTATAAGAAGTTATAGCATTATTTACATCTAGAATAAGAATTTCTTCAGTAAAACCAATATATGAAACAGTTATTTCATATTTTACATTCTTTTCTAGCTCTAGTTTATAGCGTCCTTTATTATCGGCAATTGCAAATTTTAAACTTGCATTATCTTGAAGAGGTTTTGCAATTATATTGGCTGCTTCCAATGGATTATTTATTTCATCAAAAACCACACCTGTTATGATGTGGTTTTGTGAGTATAGTGATAATGACAATAGAAGTAATACTAATTTTAGATACATTGTTTTTTCATAAATTTCTGCATTTAATTACCCATTAAAGCTCTTTTATTTTCTATTAATTTTATTGAAATTTCTTCAATTCTCTGCTATAAAATTTAATTTATTCATGCAAGTCTAAAACCATATTGTTTAATTGCTCTTCAGTAACAATTTTATAATTTTTTAATTTATCAATTTTTATATCATCGATATTTAATTTTATTTTATTTACACCATAAACAGCATCCTTAGTTTGCAATTCTAATATTAATCCCGGTAAACCTCCAAAACCATTCGGTCCATATGAAAATGGAATAGCAGGACAAAACCAAGCGATAACTGGATGCTTAAAAGTTCCTTTTGGATTTATAACAATAACTTCAGCTGTTGCTTTGTAGCATTTATATCCATCAATATCTTTATTTTCAATAGTTATATTCCATTTTTTTAATAATTTTTTTTTCTGGATAAAATTACCCAATCTATCCAGTGAAATTTCTTGAAAAACAGTATCCATTTTCTGGATTAAATTGCCATTGAAACCAACTTTCAAAATTCCAATACTACTCGCTGATTCATCAGAATATAATTTATCCGTTTTTTTAAAAATTGCTTCAATAGAGTTAAAAGTAAGTGCAAATTCAAACTCTTTACAAATTGTCAAATAATTTGGATTAATTGACAACATCAACTTTTCTAGCTCACTATTTTTATTTTCTGTAGCAACGACTTGATAATTAACAATACCACTTTTAATTTGAGAATTAACACTGAAATTTATTAATGTAAATATAAAAATAAAATATTTTTTCATAATTAATTGATTAAAATGAGCTTATATTAATATTTTAAATATAAGCTCGTAATTTATTACTCTGCTGATATTGATTTTTTACAATTATTATAAGCAATATTTGAATAAGCAACAGCAGTTGGATGATTTGCTCCTTCACTTATTGCTAAATTGTATGCTAATTGTGCAACTTTTGTACAATTATCTGCAACAAGAGAAATTACAGTAACATTTTCTTTTTCTAAATCGTCATTAGCAATTGTATTTGCAATTGACACACTACTAAAAGCTACCAAAAAGATAGCACTTAAAAATAATTTTTTCATTTTTTAATTGTTTTTAAATTTATAAATATTATTTTAATTAAACAGCATAAAAAAAAATGTGACAAATACTATTTGTAATTAATTTTTAACAAAAAATTAACGCATAAAATCTTAAAAACAATATTTATTAAAATAACCTATCTTTGCAACTACTTAAAACAGTTTAAGAAGATTAAAATTATGACATTCAACGATTTAAATTTATTAAAAAACATACAACAAGCACTTACAGAGGAAGGATATGAAACTCCTACTCCTATTCAACAACAAGCCATTCCTATCATCATGGAAGGAACAGACTTAGTTGGTTGTGCACAAACAGGAACTGGTAAAACCGCAGCTTTTGCTATTCCAATTATCAATTATTTACACCGATTGGTTGGTTCTTCTTCTAAGAAAAAATACATTAGAACTTTAGTCGTTACTCCTACTCGTGAGTTAGCAATTCAAATTGATGAAAGCTTTAATACCTACGGAAAATATACCAATATTAGATCTATGGTAATTTTTGGTGGCGTAAGTCAAGTGCCTCAAGTAGATCAACTAAAAAAAGGAATTGACATTCTTATTGCAACTCCAGGAAGACTTTTAGATTTACACAAACAAGGATTTATAGATTTAGATCATTTGCATTTTTTAGTTCTTGATGAAGCCGATCAAATGCTAGATATGGGGTTTATTAATGATGTTAAGAAAATTGTAAAACTTACTCCAGATAACAGACAAACGTTATTGTTCTCGGCTACAATGCCAATGGCAATTCGCGAACTTGCAGATACTTTCTTAACTAAACCTAAATATGTTTCTGTTGATCCTGTATCTTCAACTGCCGAAAAAGTGAACCAAAAAGTATATTTTGTTGGAAAAGAAGACAAACGAAAGTTGTTATACCACATCATTAGAAACGATAAACTAGAAAATGTTTTGGTTTTTACAAGAACAAAACATGGTGCTGACAATGTTGTAAAAGCATTGAAGAAAAATAATGTTACTGCCGAAGCAATTCACGGTGACAAATCTCAAAATGCAAGACAACGTGTATTGGATGCTTTTAAAAACAAAGAAATATCTGTTCTAGTAGCTACCGATATTGCTGCGAGAGGAATTGATATTGAAAGTTTGCCCTATGTTATCAATTTTGATATTCCTAATATTTCTGAAACTTATGTGCACCGTATAGGAAGAACTGGAAGAGCCGGAAATAGTGGTTTGGCAATTTCTTTTTGTGCTAAAGACGAACAACCGTATTGGAAAGATATTGAGAAATTAATCAAGATGAATATTAAGGTAGAAAAAGAACATCCTTATCCATACACTGATGAAGTTCCAAATCCTGATGCAAAACCTGATTTAAGAAATAAGAAAAAAGAAAATACTTCTAACAATTCAAGAAAATCGGAAGCTTCTAAACAAAATAAAAAACGTTGGTATTAATCAACGTTTTTTTTATTTATAAGATTGTTTATTACTTGAAATAATTTGGCTTGTTCAAATGGTTTAATTATAATATCATTCATTCCGCTAGAAAGAGCTTGTTCGGTTATTTCTTGTTTATCAAATGCTGTTAAGGCAATAACCGGAATTGTAATTCCTTTCTTTCTAATCAATTTTGTTGTATCAAAACCATTAATTATTGGCATGTTGATGTCCATTAAAATAACATCAAAAGTTTCAGATTCTAATAAATTTATTGCTGCATAACCATCTTCAAGAATAGTACATTTAAAGTTGTTACTTTCTAGTATTTTCTTAGTTACAATTTGATTAATTTTATTATCCTCTACAACCAATATTTTATAGAAATGATTCGATGATAAGTCAACTTCTATATTGTTTATAATTTCATTTTTTATAGATTCGTCAGCTTCAAAGCCTATAGTAAAAGAAAATGTTGTTCCGTTTCCTTCTTTACTTTCTAGCTCAATTTTACTTCCAAAAAGTTCTATAAGTTTTTGAACAATAGACAAACCTAATCCTGTACCTTGATAATCGCCTTCTTTACGTTCTATTTGCACAAATTTTTCAAAGATTTTTTCTTGATCTTCTTCTGCAATTCCTACTCCAGTGTCAATAATTTTAAAATGAATATAGTGTTTAGTCCCTTCAATTTTTTCTTGTTTTACAATTACTATTACTTCGCCGTCTTTGGTAAACTTTAATGCATTGCTTACCAAGTTCATAAATACTTGAGACAAACGAAGCTTATCGCCTATTAAAAATTCGGGAATTGACGGATCTATTTCAGAAATTAATTTATTGTTGTTTTTTACAGCTATAAATTCTAAAGAATCAACGATGGTTTTAATTTCGTCAGATACATTAAAAATCATGTTTTCTAGTGTGATTTTATTTTCTTCAATTTTATTTATTTGAAGTAAATCGTTTACTAAAGACAATAAATATCGTGCAGAAAATTTTAAAGAATTTAAATGCGGACTATTGGCCAATTCTTTGTGTTCGTCTAAAATAATATTAGTAATTCCAACCACGCCATACAATGGAGTTCTAAGTTCATGACTGATGGTAGAAACAAATTGGGTTTTCAATTGTGATGCAACCTCAGCTTTTTCTTTGGCTACCTTTAATTCTTCATTTGCAAGTTTTAATTCTTTATTAGATTGCTCTCTAAAAGCATTGTTTTTATACAAAGAATAAAGCAATAACAACAAGATAAATAATATAATTACAAAAAGTAAAACAATCAACTTTGACTCTTTTAAGTCTATAGATTGCTCTTGCTTTTCTCCTTCAATTTTAACTATTTGCCTTTGATATTCATCAAGTTCTATTTCACTACCAGCTAATTTTACTTTTTTAAGACGTTCTTCATTATAAATTTTTTCTTTTAAATCCTTATGAAGATTTAGATAATAAAATGCTTTTTCATAATTTTTAATTTTTTTATAATAATTTGAAAAATCGCTATAAACTTCACATAAGTTAGAGTCTAATAATTCTGTTTTATTTTGCTTTCCTAATAGGAGCGCTTCTTTAAAAAAAAGTTCTGCTTTATCATTTTGATTGTAATAACTGTAATAGGAAGCATACAATGTAGTCATTGTCATTTTCGCCTCTAGTTCATTACTTCTTTGAATAAAACCTTTGGTTGCTTCAAGATATTGTAAGCCGTTTTTAAAATCATTAATTGCAAAATAAGCTGTACAAATATTTAACTTAGTGTACATTATTTCTATAGAATCTTTTATTTTTTCTGAATAAAAAAGCCCTTTTTTATAATATTTAATACTTGTTTTAAAATCGAATTTTCTGTAAGAATAATAGCTACCAATATTGTTATAAACCCAATCTTTTATTGAATCGTTGTTGGCTAAATTGGCATGAAAAAGTGCTTTTTTATAATATACTAACCCTTTTTCTGGATCATAAAATTCTTCAAAATTAAGTCCAATAATATTGTATGCCTTTGCAATAAGAACATTGTCTTTAAGTTTATACGATGCATCAAGACCCACTTTAGAAAGTCTAAGCGATTTGTCAACTTCCAGACTTAGGAAAGCATTACCAGCATCAGACAACATTTTTTCAACCTCCTTTTTAGAATGGGTTTGTGAAAATGCTAACTGAAAAAAAGTGAGCGCAATTAGTAGGAGACAATTTTTTGTGAATTTCAATTTATTTTTATTTTTAGTATAACTTAAAGTTGGGGCTTTAATTATATTGGAAAGCATAAAAAATCCCAAAATAAATTGGGATTTGATACAAATATACTTAATTTCTAATCAACTTTTTGTATTTCAGTCGTTTTGGAGTTAAATCACCACCAAGACGTTTTTTCTTATTTTCCTCATAATCTGAGAAACCACCTTCAAAATAATATACTTGAGAATCACCTTCAAAGGCAAGTATGTGTGTACAAATTCTATCTAAAAACCATCTGTCGTGCGAAATTACAACGGCACAACCAGCAAAATTTTCAAGTCCTTCTTCAAGAGCACGAAGTGTATTAATATCTAAATCGTTGGTTGGCTCATCCAATAAAAGTACATTTCCTTCTTCCTTTAAAGTCATTGCAAGATGCAAACGATTGCGTTCTCCACCAGAAAGTGCCGATACTTTTTTGTTCTGTTCGCTTCCGCCAAAGTTAAAACGAGAAAGATAAGCTCTAGAATTTACTTGTCTTCCGCCCATCATAATTAACTCTTGACCGTCACAGAAATTTTCCCAAATAGATTTATTAGGATCAATATTAGAGTGTGCTTGATCGACGTAAGCAATTTTTACAGTTTCTCCAACAGCAAAAACACCGCTATCTGTTTCTTGTTCGCCCATTATCATTCTAAAAATTGTAGATTTACCAGCACCATTTGGTCCGATAATTCCAACAATTCCTGCTTGCGGCAAAGTAAAATTTAAATCATCATACAACAATTTATCTCCAAATGCTTTAGCAACTCCTTTGGCTTCAATAACATTGGTTCCTAATCTTGGACCATTTGGAATGTAAATTTCTAATTTTTCATCCAATTCTTTTTGGTCTTCGTTTAATAATTTATCGTAATTCTGTAAACGTGCCTTTTGCTTTGTTTGTCTTCCTTTAGATCCTTGTCTTACCCAGTCCAATTCACGTTCTAAAGTTTTTCTACGTTTAGAAGCTGTTTTTTCTTCAAGTGCCATTCTGCTCGATTTTTGATCCAACCAAGAAGAATAATTTCCTTTCCATGGAATACCTTCTCCTCTATCCAACTCAAGAATCCAACCTGCAACGTTATCAAGAAAATACCTGTCGTGTGTAACTGCAATTACAGTTCCAGCATATTGAGCTAAATGTTGTTCAAGCCAAAGAACAGATTCTGCATCCAAGTGATTGGTAGGTTCGTCTAGCAATAAAACATCTGGTTGTTGCAATAATAAACGGCAAAGTGCTACTCTACGACGTTCTCCACCAGATAAGTTTTTAATTGGCGTATCACCTTCTGGAGTTCTTAAAGCGTCCATTGCAATTTCTAGTTTAGTATCTAATTCCCAGGCACCACAAGCATCAATTTTATCTTGCAAATCGGCTTGTCTGTCCATTAGTTTTTGCATTTTATCTGCATCTTCATACACTTCTGGCAAACCAAACATGTCATTTATTTTATTGAATTCATCAAGGATTGCAACCGTTTCTGCAACACCTTCTTTTACAATTTCTATAACAGTTTTAGTATCGTCAAGTTGTGGTTCTTGTTCTAAATAACCTACAGTATAACCTGGCTGAAAAACAACATCACCTTGATAATTTTTATCAACACCAGCGATGATTTTCAATAATGATGATTTACCCGAACCATTTAGTCCTAGAATACCAATTTTTGCTCCATAAAAGAAACTTAAATAAATATTTTTAAGTACTTGTTTATCGCTTCCTTGATAGGATTTACTCAACTTTTGCATTGAGAATATAACCTTCTTATCGTCTGACATTTTGTATGTTTTTAATTTTTAGTATTGATTTTATTTTACAAATATATTATATAAAATTGGGCTAACAAAGATAGTTCTTAATATGAAAATACTAATAACTAATTTTTTAAAATACTAACCTCAATTTTTTAAAGAGATTTTAATTCAATAAATTAAAAAAACCAGAAAGTTTATTTGGTTTTTCGACTATTTTATATGTTGTTTTAACTATTGTTTATCAAATAATTAGGTTCATCTTTGTAAGTATTCCAAATTATGTAACAATCATAAAGGAAAAAAAACTAACCATGATACTACCCAAAGCAATACTTATTGAAGAAGAACTGATTAATGTAAAAGCATTGACA
>NZ_JAYWFT010000091.1:0-33787 GCF_043778725.1 Flavobacterium sp.
GTGGTTTGATTAAAGATTAGAAAACACGATATTAACAATAAAAGAAATGGCAATATTTGACATGTTGTGGTTTGATTAAAGATTAGAAAACACGATATTCTTAATCTTTCCGCTGAGCCAAAACAAACCGTTGTGGTTTGATTAAAGATTAGAAAACACGATATTAACGTAAGTTTTGGAGAAGAGGTTAAAGCGGTTGTGGTTTGATTAAAGATTAGAAAACACGATATTAGCTTATGTAGAAACCGTTAAGGCAAATTGGTTGTGGTTTGATTAAAGATTAGAAAACACGATATTGAGTTTATTGTTAGGGATCGAGTTTGGCAAGTTGTGGTTTGATTAAAGATTAGAAAACACGATATTGTTTATGTTTGTTTTGTCCCGCACTGCACCGTTGTGGTTTGATTAAAGATTAGAAAACACGATATTACGGTAAACTTTATATGTTCAACGAATACAGTTGTGGTTTGATTAAAGATTAGAAAACACGATATTTTGGAATTTCTGCTTTGCTTGAATCGATGCGTTGTGGTTTGATTAAAGATTAGAAAACACGATATTAGTTGGCTCGTTACCTTCTAATAATCAATAGAATAAATTGAAATATCGTAATAAAAAATGCTCCTTTTTTGGTTTGATAAGCCAAGATTGGAGCATTTTTTTGTTTCAAAACAATTCCAATTGTGTTGGTTGCGCTTCTTTTGGCACTTCGGCTTTACCCCAAAAGTTGAGAATATTTCCAAATTGCTTATCCGTTATTCGCAAGACGCTTACTTTTCCTAACGGTGGTAATAATCTGTGAATTCTTTTTTCGTGAACATCGGCACTTTCGCTACTTGCACAATGACGCACATAAACAGAATATTGCATCATGCTAAAACCATCTTTTAATAGGCTGTTTCTAAATCCGGACGCATTTTTTTTGTCCTTTTTAGTTTCTGTCGGTAAATCAAAAAATACAAATAACCACATAATTCGGTATCCGTTTAGTTCCATAATTTTGGATATTTTATCTTCTTTCTTTCGCCAGTATAACATTGCTGCAATGAACTAGCAGTTTTTTGGAGTGCAACCATTAACGGACTTTTCTCTTCTTTAAAATAAACCGTTCGAGTAAGAATTTGTAATAATTCCGATTTTAAAACAGTGTTCAGTACTTGCTCTTCATAGTTTTGCATAATTTCAAAAACTTTTTCATCTACAATTGGTCGGTAAGGTTCCATAATATCATCTGCTAATGCAAAAGCGTTGTATTTACTTTTGTGATGAATTCCTAAAGTATTCAGTAAACCGCTTCCAGATAAAGCTCTTGCAGTTGCTGCTCTTAGAATTGCATAGCCATAATTGAGAAAGTTATTAGGATAATTACCAAATCGTTCGCGTTTAAATTTTATCTCAAAAAATGATTTCCAATATTGGCTTGCTGCAACGCCTTCCATATTACTTGTATCACCACTTAAAACTTTGGAAGCCAAGAAATCGAAAACATTTTTATCACCAGTAATTTTTTCTAATAAGATGCCTTGATTAGTAATCTTTTCTATAATTGTATGTTGCCAAAGTTGTTTTTTAAGAGGTAAACTTGCATCTATCTGATTCTTGAATATCTCTTGCTGAATGTGATGGCTGTTGAGGTTCAGGAACATACCATTTGGCAGATGATTGGAATTACAAACAATGACAGAGGTATTGTTTTCTATCATTAAATTCATTGCAGGAATGCTTAAATAAATTTCGGGATGGTCTAAAACCAAAAATCCAATATCTTCAATAGGAATTGTACTCTCTCTTATTTCTGATTTTATAACCAATTGAAGATTTTTGGCAGTTAGAGAAGCTTTGTTTTCTAGTAAAATAGTTTTCTTTAGCATATGTAGAAATTTTATTTGTCTAAATTACTGTCTTTCAAAATATTAATTTTACGGAAAACCACATTTGTACAAAGAAAAGTAAGATTTTTTAAAATAATATTCCTTAGCAGATATACTTTAGTTAACACAAAGCTTATTGCTTATAAATTAAATAACAAATTTAGCTACTCCAAATAGCAAGAAATTAAATTTCAAAATAACGCACTTTGTTAAATTAAACTTTAAAATCGGAAACCTAAAATCTAAATAAATTATATTTGCCACTTCAATTATTTTTATGAAATTCGATTTATTACAAAAAGACCCAAATTCTAAAGCCCGAGCCGGAAAAATAACTACCGATCATGGCGTTATAGAAACACCAATATTTATGCCTGTTGGTACCGTAGCATCTGTAAAAGGTGTACACCAACGCGAATTAAAGGAAGAGATTAATCCAGATATCATTTTGGGTAACACCTACCATTTATATTTGCGACCGCAAACACAAATCCTTGAAAAAGCTGGCGGATTGCACAAATTTATGAATTGGGATAGAAATATCTTGACCGATTCTGGCGGATATCAAGTGTATTCGCTCTCTGCAAATAGAAAAATTAAAGAAGAAGGCGTAAAATTCAAATCACATATTGACGGCTCGTATCATTTTTTTACACCCGAAAATGTTATGGAAATTCAGCGCACAATTGGTGCCGATATCATTATGGCATTTGACGAATGTACACCTTATCCATGTGATTATCGTTATGCACAGCGATCAATGAAAATGACGCATCGATGGTTAGACAGATGTATTAATCATTTAGAAAAATTACCTTTCAAATATGGTTTTGAACAAACATTTTTTCCAATAGTTCAAGGAAGTACATACAAAGATTTAAGGATACAATCTGCCGAATATATTGCCAATTCTGGTCAGCAAGGAAATGCCATTGGCGGACTTTCTGTAGGTGAACCTGCCGAAGAAATGTATGCAATGACCGAAGTAGTTTGTGATATTCTTCCAGAAGACAAACCACGTTATTTAATGGGTGTTGGAACTCCAATAAACATTCTAGAAAATATTGCACTTGGAGTAGATATGTTTGATTGTGTTATGCCAACACGTAATGCAAGAAATGGAATGCTTTTTACCGCTCACGGAACCATAAACATCAAAAACAAAAAGTGGGAAGACGACTTTTCTCCTATAGACGAAATGGGAATTACCTTTGTAGATACTGAATATACTAAAGCTTATCTTCGTCATCTATTTGCAGCCAATGAATATCTAGGAAAACAAATTGCAACAATACACAATCTCGGATTTTATATGTGGTTGGTTCGTGAGGCAAGAAAGCATATTATTGCAGGAGATTTTAGAGTTTGGAAAGAAATGATGGTAAAACAAATGAGCCAAAGATTATAGTAAGGTTTAATGGTTTAAAAGTTTATTGGTATAAAATTATTGTAAAATGGAACAATAGTATGCCAATTTAAACAATACTTAAACAATTTTAAACAAATAAAAAATTATGCTAACAATTTTAGACAAATACATTTTAAAGCGCTATTTGACTACATTCTCAGTAATGTTGTTGATGTTTATTCCAATAGGAATTACTATTGATGTGTCTGAAAAAGTGAATAAAATGCTAGAAAATCATGTGCCTTTTAAAGCGATTGCACAGTATTATGTAGATTTTACAATATATTTTGCTAATTTACTTTTTCCTATATTTTTATTCTTATCCATAATTTGGTTTACTTCTAAACTTGCCAATAATACAGAGGTTATTGCAATTTTAAGTTCGGGTATTTCATTTACTAGATTTTTAAGACCCTATATTATTGGAGCAACATTTGTATCAATATTTGCTTTAATTATGGGTTTTTTCCTTGTGCCAAGAGCTAGTGAAGGATTTAAAAATTTTAGGTATGATTATCTAATAGGAAACGGATCAAATGAAAAGCGTGATAATAGTGATGTTTACAGGCAAATTAGTGCAGATGAATATATTTATGTTAGCAGTTTTAATCCGGTTTCTAAAATGGCTTTCAATTTTTCTATGGAAAAGTTTGAAAAAAATAAACTAAAATATAAAATCACTGCCAACAGAATTAAGTATAATGAAAAAGATAAAAGCTACACATTATTTGATTTTAAAAAACGAAAAATAGGAGCGTTTAATGATGTAATAGAAACTTTTGCTAAGAAAGATACCGTTTTCAAATTTGATTTAGAAGATTTAACTCCAGTTGTTTACATTGCAGAAACCTTATCTTATTTTGACTTAATCAAGTTTATCGAAAAAGAAAAGGTAAGAGGGTCAACCAATATTAATGTTTATTTGGTTGTTTTATATAAAAAGTATAGCATCCCAATATCGGCATTTATATTAACAATTATAGCTGTTGCTGTTTCTTCAATGAAGCGTCGTGGCGGAATGGGAATCAATCTTGCAATTGGAATTTTACTGGCTTTTGCCTTCGTTTTTCTAGATAAAGTTTTTGGTGTTCTTGCTGAAAAATCTAGTGCTCCACCAATTATTGCTGTCTGGATACCGAATATAGTTTTCGGAATTTTAGCCATTTATCTTCTACGGAATGCTAAACGATAATTCTAAAAGTTACCTCCATCTTCATCTGATAGTTTTCATTTGGGGTTTCACCGCTATTTTAGGAAGGCTAATAACGCTAGATGCGCTACCATTAGTTTGGTTTAGAATGTTATTTGCAGTGGTTTTTATTTTTATTTATATCAGAATTAAAAAAATACCAATCGTTATTCCCAAAAAAATAATTCTTAAATTTCTTGTAGCAGGACTTATAATTGCATTGCATTGGTTCACTTTTTTTAGAGCAATTAAGGTTTCTAATGTTTCTATAACTTTAGCATGCTTGTCTACCGGAGCTTTTTTTACTTCATTAATTGAACCAATTTTCTTCGGAAAAAAGATTGTTTGGTATGAAATTTTCTTCGGTTTAATTGTAGTTTTCGGACTCTCAATCATTTTTAATGTAGAAGGTCATTATACAGAAGGTATTATTCTTGCTCTTACTTCGGCATTTTTATCGGCTTCATTTGCAGTTATTAATAGTAAATTTGTAAAAGAATATGATCCAACGGTAATATCATTTTATGAACTTTCTGGTGGCGTATTGTTTTTTTCTGTTTTCCTATTGTTCACAAATAGTTTCAATACAGATTTTTTTCAATTAACAACTTCCAATTTTGTTTATTTACTCATTTTGAGTTCGGTTTGTACAGCTTACGCTTTTATCGCCTCTACTGCAGTAATGAAGTTTTTAAGTCCCTATACGGTAATGCTAACAATAAATCTAGAACCTATTTACGGAATTATTTTAGCGGTTTTAATTTTTAAAGATAAAGAGCAAATGAGTTCGGCATTTTATCTTGGAGCTTTAATTATATTAATAACTGTAATTTTAAATGGAATTATAAAAAGCAGGACAAAAGCAACTTAGCTGTTTTTTTGAAACTTATCCTGTAAAATTACTTTTATAGAACATTTAAAATTTTATCTTTGTAATTCGAATTTTAATTAATCGTACAAATCCTATGGAATATTTAGATTTTGAACTTCCTATAAAAGAATTGGAAGACCAGTTAGACAAATGTCAAATAATTGGTCAAGAATCAGATGTTGATGTTACCAATACTTGCAAACAAATAGAAAAAAAACTAGACGAAACTAAACGAAAAATATATAAAAATCTAACGGCTTGGCAACGTGTGCAATTATCGCGTCATCCAAATAGACCTTATACTATGGATCATATCAACGCTATTTGCGGCGATACATTTCTAGAACTTTTTGGCGACAGAGGTTTCAAAGATGACAAAGCAATGGTAGGCGGTTTAGGTAAAATTGATGGACAATCATTTATGATTATTGGTCAACAAAAAGGATACAATACTAAAACACGTCAATACAGAAACTTTGGAATGGCAAATCCCGAAGGTTATAGAAAAGCATTGCGTTTAATGAAAATGGCCGAAAAATTTGGAATTCCTGTAGTTACATTTATTGATACTCCAGGCGCATATCCAGGATTGGAAGCAGAAGAGCGTGGTCAAGGCGAGGCAATTGCAAGAAATATTCTAGAAATGGTTAGACTAAAGGTACCAATTATTTGCGTTATAGTAGGCGAAGGTGCATCTGGTGGAGCATTAGGAATAGGCGTTGGAGACAGAGTTTTAATGATGGAAAATACTTGGTATTCTGTAATTTCACCCGAATCTTGTTCCTCAATTCTTTGGAAAAGTTGGGAATATAAAGAACAAGCTGCCGAAGCTTTAAAACTGACTTCTGCCGATATGAAAAAACAAAAATTAGTTGATGATATCATTCCTGAGCCACTCGGCGGAGCACATTATGATAGAGAAACTACTTTTAAAACGGTACAACAATATATTACGAAAGCGTTTAATGAGCTGAAAGATTTATCAACAACCGACTTAGTGATGAGTAGAATGGATAAATACAGTAAAATGGGCGAATATAAAGAGTAAAATCTTACAAAATACTATAATATCCGTGTCGTACTAAAACCTAGAACGAGACGGATATTTTTTTGGTTATTAACAAAAAACATTTAGTTATAAACATAATTTTGTAATAACTAAACTTCATAAAAATTAAAGAATAGGTTACTTTCGCTACATGGAAAATCTCAGAAATATAAACCCAATAAAAGTAGATAAAACTACGATTATCAATCTTGAAAAAGGAAAACTTCCGCCACAAGCACTAGATCTTGAGGAAGCCGTTCTTGGTGCAATGATGATTGATAAAAAAGGTGTAGATGAGGTTATAGATATTCTTCAAGCAGATGCGTTTTATAAAGATGCACACAAACACATTTTTGAAGCTATTTTTCAGTTATTCACAGATTCGCAACCTATTGACTTGTTAACAGTTTCATCACAGTTAAAGAAGAATGCAAAGCTAGACTTGGCTGGAGGCGATTTTTACTTAATTCAGCTTACACAAAAAATAGCATCATCGGCACATATTGAGTTTCACTCACGCATTATTTTGCAGAAATATATTCAAAGAAGTTTAATTAGAATTTCATCAGAAATCATTGAAGAATCGTATGATGAAACTACCGATGTATTTGATTTATTAGACAAAGCCGAGTCTAAATTATATGAAGTTACCCAAGGAAATATAAAACGTAGTTCAGAAACAGCGCAGAGTTTAGTTATTCAAGCCAAAAAACGAATAGAAGAAATTGCCAATAAAGAGGGTTTATCTGGAATAGCAACAGGTTTTGATAAATTAGATAAAATTACTTCTGGTTGGCAACCTTCCGATTTAGTAATTATTGCAGCAAGACCCGGAATGGGAAAGACGGCATTTGTACTATCAATGGCTCGAAATGTAGCCATAGATTTTGGACATCCAGTAGCATTATTTTCACTTGAAATGTCTTCTGTTCAGTTAATAACACGTTTAATTTCTTCAGAAACTGGCTTATCATCTGAAAAACTTCGTACAGGAAAGTTAGAAAAACACGAATGGGAACAGCTATCTGTAAAGGTTAAAGATCTAGAAAAAGCTCCTTTATTTATTGACGATTCTCCATCACTTTCTATATTTGATTTACGTGCTAAAGCAAGACGTTTAGCATCGCAACACGGCATAAAACTTATTATTGTAGATTACCTTCAATTAATGACGGCTGGTGGAAACGGTAAAGGAGGCGGAAATCGTGAGCAAGAAATTTCAACAATTTCTAGAAACTTAAAAGCACTTGCTAAAGAACTCGAAGTACCAGTAATTGCACTTTCGCAGTTGTCTCGTGCTGTAGAAACTCGTGGTTCTAGTAAACGACCTTTACTATCTGACCTTCGAGAATCTGGAGCAATTGAACAAGATGCCGATATTGTTTCGTTTATTTATCGCCCAGAATACTATAAAATTGAAGAATGGGATGACGACGATCAATCGCCAACAGCAGGACAAGCTGAATTTATTATTGCCAAACACAGAAATGGTTCACTAGAAAATGTGCGACTAAAATTTATTGGTAACTTAGGTAAATTTGATAATCTTGAAGAATATGGTGGCGGATTTGACGACTTACCGTCTAAGATGAATCATGATGATAATCCATTCATGACTAAAAATCTTCCATCTGCCAATGAAGCATTTGGTAGTAGTTCCAACTCTAATGACGATGATAGTGATGTTCCATTTTAATTAAAGGCGTAAGAAACAAGCTACGTATTTATACCTGATTTTACTCCTAAATTTTAAGTTAAGATTTATAAACCTTACATTTATACAGAATTAATATTATATAACAATAATTTTAGTTGAATGTGTAATGTTTAAAAATCAAATAATTTATGTTTTTAATAAATTATAGTAAAGCCTATCCGGCACAATTTGTTATCATTGTATTTTTTACTTTTGTAATAATGGCATTATTAATCATTATGCGATTTAATTATGCACGCAAAAAACTTTTTCAAGATTAATTTATAATAACTAATTATTCAATTTAACTAAATAAATATTATGAGTAGCACTAATGTAATTTCTTTGGAAACAGCTCAAAATTGGGCTTTAAAATGGAGATCAAATCCAGCACATATTGTAAAAGCTTTTTTAATACCTCAAGTTGATATTACACAACTTATGGAAGAACGCGATGTGCAAGATGTTAGAGCTTATGTAGGTATTGATGAACTTGGAAATCATAAACTTATGCTTGTAGGTGTTACAACAGATGGTAAAGATTTAATAGATTATGACAACGGACATTACATCTATGACTACACAACTACGTGTCCGCAATATTGTGATTTAGAAAGCCCAATGATAAGAATATGAAATTGATATTTCATATATTTAATTTTATAGCAAATGGCTTTTTGGTATTGAATTTTATTTTATTTCTATTTCAATTTAGTAAAAGAAGTAAAGCATTTAAAATATTCACTATATACCTTGGGGTTATTTTAATTATTCAACTTGTATCTGTAGTTGTTATAAAATTGGGGTATGAAAACTTGTCAGTTTCGCATTTTTATTTTACGTTACAGTTTATTTTGCTTAGCTTGTTTTTCTTAGAACTCATGAAAGAAGAGTATCAAAAGAAGATAGTAAAAGTTTCATTATTTACAATAACAGCTGCAATACTCATAAATATTGTACTTGACCCCAATGTTATTTTCAAGCTAAGTTTACTTGAAATTGTACTGACTTCTGTTGCTATAATTATATACAGTACTTTTCATTTTTACAATATGTTGTCCAATAAAAAAGTATTTTACATTATAAACTGTGGTATTTTGATTTATCTATTTGGTAGTTCAGTACCTTTCTTAATGCACAATTTACAGGTTACTTATGGTAGAGATTTTGGTTATCTAATAGCTAATTTAAACGTTATTCTATACACACTTTATCAAATATTAGTTTTTATTGAGTGGAAAGTTAATTTTTCAAGAAAAGAATATGAAGAATAATACACAAACATTTTTTTTACAAAATGATTCTAATCAAGTGCTAGCATGTATTTTTATTACTTTTTTAATAATGGCATGTGTTTTAATCTTGTTTTTTTATTTTTCTAGAAAAAAAATTATTAAAAAAGAGATTGAAAAAAAAAATCTAGAAATTAACCATCAAAAAGAACTTTTAAGATCTGTTATTCTTACTCAAGAAGCAGAACGTAAGCGCATTGCACAAGATTTGCACGACGATATTAGTTCTAAATTAAATGTAGTATCCTTAAATACACATTTGCTAAAAACGCCTAATCTTTCTGAAACCGAGTTTTTAGAGATAACAAATAACATTACAGACCTGACTGTTAAGGCTTTAGATAATTCTAGGAGAATTGCTCATGATTTATTGCCGCCAGTTTTAGAAAAATTTGGACTTCATGCCGGTATTGAAGAACTAGCTTTAGAATATAATAGTACTAAATCTATTGATGTTCAATATAAAAATGAATTAGAATTTAACGAGGTAGATATTGATAGAAATTTGCATGTTTTTAGAATTCTTCAGGAGTTATTAAACAATTCTGTTCGCCATGGAAAAGCTAGTAAAGTTATCATAGATTTTAAAAATGTAGATGGTATAAATACTTGTTTTTATTCAGATAACGGAGTAGGATTTGACACTAAAAACGAGAATAATCTCAAAGGTTTAGGAATGAAAAATATTGAAAGTAGAGTGAATTTTTTAAACGGAAACTTCACAATAAATTCTAAAATAAATGATGGTTTTAAAATGGTTTTTACTTTTTAGGATATGAATAAAACTATAAAAATTTTACTTGCAGACGATGAAGAATTATTTCGTAAAGGAATTTATTTTTTATTACAAAGAGAAGAAAATATAGAAATTGTATTTGAAGCTTCTAATGGGAGTGATGTTATTGAATACTTACAACAAAAGGAAAATCTACCAGATATAATTTTGATGGATTTAAAAATGCCCGAAATAAATGGAGTAGAGGCGACCAAAACTATACATAAAGATTTTCCAGAAATAAAAATTATAGCGCTTACTAGTTATAATACAAAATCGTTTATTGCCAATATGATTAACGTAGGAGCATCATCTTATCTTGTAAAAAATGCATCGCCCAAAGAGATGATTGATACCATTAATGAGGTTGCAGAAAAGGGATTTTTCTATAATGAAGTTGTCATGAAAGTAATTCAAGACGATATAATTTCTGATAGAAAAGCAAATAAAAGTAAATTTGATGAAGAATTTATAACTTCTAGAGAAAGAGAGGTTCTTGATCTTATTTGTCAACAGTTGAGTACCAATGAAATTGCCGAAAAATTATTTATAAGTTCCAGGACAGTAGAAGGTCATAGAACTAGTTTAATGCTTAAAACAGAATCTAAAAATATCGCTGGTCTTGTTGTGTATGCAGTTCAAAATAAGGTAATAAAATTGGACGTTCTGTAATTTAATTAGCAATAGAATGTCCACCCCAACCAATAATTTCAAATAAATTTGGAGTAAATGCGACCTCATTCTCTAAAATACTACTTACTCCTTTTGCAACAGATGAAAATCGAATTGCCTCACTAGTAATAATCAACATTTTAGCAATAGAGTCAATTTCAAGTCTTCCTATTTCTCTTGAGCCATTGTAGGCATTAAGATTGTTTATACTTTCAAGTAAATTAAGATTAGTTATTTTAGGTAATTCCATAGAATATCCCATATTTTTATAACTTACATCTAAGTCTATTGTTTGCGCCTCTCTTGCAAATTCATCGCAAGGAAATGGTTCCATTTTAAAATTAAATTTTTTTCCAGAAGAATTTTCAAATCCTAAAACTGTAAGAGAAGCTTTTGTAGGTGGATTTTTCGAGTTTTGTTCTAATGCAAAATTCATATACAACTTTAACGACACACAATCAGGATGAGAAACAATAATTGTATTGCATTTTTTTGCATTTCCGTTAGTCTTTATAGAATGTATAATAACATCTAAATCAGACATATAGGTTCTGTTTGAATTTAATTTTAGTGGATAGTCCATAATTTTTAGCTTAAAATAAATTTTACTGACAATACTAAATAAACTACAAGAATCACTAAAAATAATGATACACCTAGTTTTTTTGTTAGATTTAAGCTTTTAAAAGAATTACCCATAGTAACAGTTTGATTTAGATTCATAGCTAATAATTATTAAATTATTTATGTCCCAAAAATAAGTACTATATATTTCTCTCATATACGTAGTTTTACGTGTTTTTGGTTTTTTTATTTAATTTAACAAACTAGCTATTTGATGGTAACTTTTAAAAATCGTATCTTCGAAATAAATTTATTTAAACAAGATGAAATCTTTAAAATCAATCTTAACCGTACTTTTTTTAGTTTTTATTGTGCAAGTGCGTGCCAATTTTATATTGCTGCCAATGGATGAAACTACCCAAAAAAATCATCTTAAAGCTTATGGCATAACCTACTGGTGCCTAGATAAAAAATATAAAGCTAGCTGGCTATTAAACTATAGAGGTGGTTCCTTTTTATTGCCCGATGCCTCAGATATTAGAAAAGAATGCCAAATAAGAGGTGTTAGTTTTGAAATTTTATCAGATGCAGAAGCCAATCAAATTTTGGATGAAATAGCTTCACCATCACAAAACATGGAAACTGTAGTTTTAGAAAAAGCACCCAAGATTGCTGTATATACACCTAAAGGAAAACAACCTTGGGACGATGCCGTAACCATGGTTTTAACTTATGCTGAAATTCCTTTTACGCCAATATATGATGAAGAGGTTTTATCAGATCAATTGATACTCTATGATTGGTTGCACTTGCATCATGAAGATTTTACAGGTCAATATGGTAAGTTTTATGGAGCTTTTAGAAATATGCCGTGGTACATCGATCAAAAGAAAGACGCAGAAGCATTAGCCACTAAATTAGGATTCACTAAAGTATCAGAAGAAAAGTTAGCCGTATCTAAAAAAATAAGAGATTTTGTAATTGGCGGCGGATTTATGTTTGCAATGTGTTCTGCAACAGATAGTTTTGATATTGCACTTGCTGCCGAAGGAGTAGATATTTGCGAACCAATGTTTGATGGTGATCAAAGCGAATCCAACTACCAATCTAAGATAGACTATACCAAAACATTTGCATTTAAAGATTTCATCTTAGATAGAAAACCAGAACATTATGAATTTTCTAATATCGATTTGACTGAAAAAAGAAATATGCCAATGGAGAAAGACTATTTTACACTTATGGAATTCTCTGCTAAATGGGATGTAATTCCGAGTATGTTATGTCAAAATCACACTCAATTAGTAAAAGGTTTTATGGGACAAACAACTGCATTTGACAGAAATTTAATAAAATCTAATGTGCTAATTCTAGCAACTAATGAATTAAATGACGAAGCAAGGTACATTCATGGTCAAAAAGGAAAAGGATTTTTTACATTCTATGGAGGACATGATCCCGAAGATTATCAACATCATGTGGGTGATGCACCAACAATTTTAGATTTGCATCCTAATTCTCCTGGTTTCAGATTAATTTTAAATAATGTTTTATTTCCTGCAGCTAAAAAGAAAAAACAAAAAACCTAATATTTTATATTCTTTCTTGTAATGCTTTAATCTCATCACGGTATTTTGCAGCTTGCATAAAATCTAAATCTTTAGCCGCTTTTTCCATAGCTTTTCTAGCATTACGAATTTTTTGTTCTATCTCGGGTTTCGATAAATACTCGCTTTCTGGTTCGGCAGCTTTCAATACTTGCTCTTCGTAATATTTTGTAGAAATGGAGTTGTTCCCTAAAGCACTTCCCAAACTTTTGTTCAATGCCTTTGGAGCCAATCCATGTTTAGTGTTGTAATTTATTTGTTTTTCACGACGGTAATTGGTTTCATCAATCGTTTTTTGCATTGAAGCCGTGATTTTATCTCCATACATAATTGCTTTTCCGTTTACGTTTCTCGCAGCACGACCCACAGTTTGCGTAAGCGAGCGATGACTTCTAAGAAATCCTTCTTTATCGGCATCTAAAATGGCAACTAATGAAACCTCGGGTAAATCCAAGCCTTCGCGAAGTAAGTTTACTCCAATTAATACGTCAAACAAACCTTTACGTAAATCTTGCATGATTTCTACACGCTCCAAAGTATCAACATCAGAGTGAATATAACGGCAACGAATAGAAACTTTTGTCAAATATTTAGTTAATTCTTCAGCCATTCTTTTGGTTAAAGTGGTTACTAAAACACGTTCGTCAACTTCACAACGCAACTGAATTTCTTCAATTAAATCGTCAATTTGATTCAAACTCGGACGCACTTCTATAATTGGATCCAATAATCCTGTCGGACGAATAACTTGTTCAACATAAACACCTTCCGATTTTTGAAGTTCATAATCTGCTGGTGTTGCCGAAACATAAATGACTTGATTTTGCATAGATTCAAATTCCTCAAACTTCAGCGGACGATTATCCATAGCAGCTGGAAGTCGAAAACCATATTCCACCAAATTCTCTTTACGACTTCTATCGCCACCATACATGGCGTGAACTTGTGAAATCGTTACATGACTTTCATCGACAACCATCAAGAAATCATCTGGAAAATAATCTAACAAACAGAAAGGTCGCGTTCCTGGAAGTCGTCGGTCAAGATATCTTGAATAATTCTCAATTCCTGAACAATATCCGAGTTCACGAATCATTTCTAAATCGAAATTAGTGCGCTCTTCTAGTCGTTTTGCTTCTAAATGTTTACCAATTTCCTTGAAATAATCGACTTGCTTTACCAAATCTTGCTGAATATCCCAAATGGCAGCTTGCAAAACATCGGGTGAAGTCACAAACATATTGGCTGGATAAACGGTCAGTTTTTCATATTTTTCTAAAACTTGTGAACTTCGGGCATCAAAAGCTTCAATTTCTTCAATTTCATCACCAAAAAAGTGAATTCTAAAAGGTTCGTCACCATAGCTCGGAAAAATTTCTACCGTGTCGCCTTTAATTCTGAAATTTCCAGGCGTAAATTCGGCTTCGGTTCTTGAATATAGACTTTGAACTAACTTGTGTAATAATTTGGTACGAGAAATGATTTGATTTTTTTCAATGGTAACCACATTTTTCTGAAACTCAACTGGATTTCCAATACCGTAAATACAAGATACAGAGGAAATTACAATAATATCACGACGTCCAGAAAGTAGTGCAGAAGTTGTGCTTAAACGCAATTTTTCTAATTCTTCATTGATAGATAAATCTTTTTCAATAAATGTTCCTGTAACTGGAATAAAAGCTTCTGGTTGGTAATAATCGTAGTAGGAAACGAAATATTGCACCGAGTTATTTGGAAAAAACTGCTTAAATTCAGAATATAATTGTGCTGCTAATGTTTTGTTGTGGGCCAAAACTAGCGTAGGTTTTTCAACATTTTGAATTACATTGGCAACGGTAAATGTTTTACCCGAACCAGTAACTCCTAATAAAGTTTGGTGTTTTTCGCCATTGAGAATTCCATTTGAAAGTTTTTCAATGGCTTGTGGCTGATCGCCTGTGGGTTTGTAATCGGATACGACTTGGAATTTCATAGGTGAATTTTGACTAACAAATGCTATTAAGATAATTTGTTATCGATAAAACTTTGGGTTTCTGCTAGTATGCCTTATTCTAAGTACATAGATTTTTTCAACATCTATTTTATAGGAAATTCGATAATTAAATTTTTCAAAAGCGCGATAATTTACATCAATTGGAATTCGCATTTCATCAGTTTCATAAATTTCCCAATCACTTTTTAGGATTTCTACTGATGTAACTAATGTATCAATAACTTTATCTGCAATTTCAAAACTTTTGGTTTCTTCAAGTAAATAAAAATAAACATCTTCTAGCTGATTTTGAGAAGTTTGTGTCCAAATTATCTCTTTTTCCATTGAGCAATTTTTTCTAAAACTTGATTATGAGTAGCAACATTTCCTTGAGCAATATCATTTTCAGATTTTTTTAAATCCAAATTATACTCTTCAATACTTTCAGATTTACTATCCAAAATTGTATTAATTGCTGCCAAATATGCATCATCATTAATTTCTGATATTTTAGAAATTACTATGTTTTTCAATTCAATTGTACTCATAATTAATTTCTGTTAAATACATTAATAACATTTTTATTTTAGTTTTAATTCAAATATTCTCTTGACTATACAATCTAAACAAAAATAATTAAAATTGTTTAGAAATTTACTTGTAAATCAAAAAAATAATTTCTTTTCAAAAAACTTATCTTTAGGAAGTTGTGTTAATAAATTATAAGAACTATTTTCATTGTCTTCGTGATTTCTCCAGATAAAATTAGCGTACCAATCGGCAAACCAAATCATTTTATTATGAGTGCTTTCTATAAAACTACATGAGATTTCAATATCAAGTCCTTGACCCCAAATTTCTGTTTTAATGTAATCAGGAAAACTTTCGCCATGACTTACTTTAATTGTTCTTTTATCTAAAATAATATCAATGTTATTATGCTGTACTATTTCTGGTTTGAGTAATAAACCAAGAACATAATTGTAAAAGATATTTTTATCTTTTCGTAATGATTCAAATACTTTTGATTTATTAACAGTAATAGAAATTATTTTAAAAGAATGACTTTTAGAAAGTATTTTATTTAATTGGCTAGTAATATAAGCTGCATGTTCAGGAATAAAATTTGCACCTTTCTTTTCAATATTCGGGGTGAGATTGTATTTTTTGTAAATATCAGCAATGAATCTTGAAATGTATTTTTCTTCTTCTTCAGAAATGACAATTCCAGTAATAGTTATGAACTTACTTGATCCACCATTTCTGTTAGGTTTGTCAAGTGTCCAGCCAAGATCACCGCTTTCATCTATAAATACTTTCATAAAAAAAAGGGCCAAAGCCCTTTGAATTTTTCTTTTAAAAAATAGACCCTAATTGCGATGTATTTACAATACATTTATGGTAGATGTCTCACCGCCACGACTTTTTAGGAATTACCTATCGAGTACAAATATACAACTTAAATTAAAAATGTCAAGTATTTCATTAAAAATTAACAAATTGCATACATTTTATAATTCTAATCAACGTTAAACTTCCAGTCTTTCTGTTGTTTTTCGCTCAAGAAAGTCCAGGCTACAAAACGGCTAGTTTTTTGACCTTGTGCCATTTCTATGGTTTTAATTGCTACTGCGCCAACTTTATTTAAGGTTTTATAAATGCTTTTTAAATTGTCTTTTTTAGAGACTAAAGTGGTAAACCAAAATACTTGCAATGGATATTTCACACTTTCATAAATCATTTGAGTGATGAAACCAAATTCGCCACCTTCGCACCATAATTCGGCATTTTGACCTCCAAAATTTAAGATTGGATTTTTGGTTCTAGTATTTTCTAAATTGTTTACTTTTCTAATAGTTGCTTTGCTTGCTTCGTCTTGCGATGCATGAAATGGCGGATTGCAAATGGTGAACGCAAATTTATCTTCGGGCAAAATAATATTTTTGAAAATAAATCGCGGTTCAGTTTGCAATTGAAGACTAATAGCATCAATCAATTTAGGATTTTCAGTTATGATTTTTTTGCAGTTTTGGATAGCATTTTCGTCAATATCTGTTCCAACAAAACTCCAATTGTAGGCATCATTTCCAATAATTGGATAAATACAATTGGCTCCAATTCCTATATCTAAACCAATTACATTTTCATCTTCTGGAATAATTCCGTTGTTAGATTCGGCTAATAAATCGGCTATATAATGAACATAATCAGCTCTTCCTGGAATTGGCGGACACAAATAATTGACTGGAATGTCCCAATTATGAATGTCATAATCTGCAATTAATAATGCTTTATTCAATGCTTTTACAGCATCAGGATTTGCAAAATCTATTGTTTCTACATCATGCTCATTTACAAAAACAAAAGATTTTAATTCAGTAAAACTAGTAGTTAATTTGTCAAAATCGTATCTAAATCTATGCGGATTTCTTGGATGTAAAGTGGTTTTTTCGGTACTTATTTTGTTCTTCATTATATCATATCTCTACATCAAATGTAAGAAATTATTTTTAAAATAAGTTACTGATTTAAAAGATTATTGATTTGCGCATGTTGAAGTAACATGATAGTTTTAGCATCTTTAATTTCGCCAGTTTGTATCATTTTTATAGCTTTAGAAAAATCAATTTCTAGCACTTCTATGTTTTCTTGCTCTTCATCCAATCCGCCACCATCGTTGATTTTCATTTCTTTAGAATATGCAGCAACAAAAAAATGGACTATTTCTGTAACGGAACCAGGCGACATATATACTTCAAAAACTTTTTCTACGCTCGAAATTTTGTAACCAGTTTCTTCCTCTGTTTCACGTTTTATACATTCTTCGGCATTGTCTTTGTCTAAAAGTCCGGCGCAAGCTTCAATCATCATTCCGCTTTCATTGCCATTAAGATAAGTTGGCATTCGAAATTGTTGGGTAAGAATGATGGTTTTATTTTCTTTATTGTACAGTAAAATTGTGGCACCATTTCCTCTGTCGTAAGCTTCTCTAGATTGGGTTTCCCATGTGCCATCTTTTTTTAGATAATCGTAAGTAATTTTTCTTAATACGTACCAATTGTTAGATAAAACTTCGGTTTTGGTAATCTTGATATTTTGATTTGACATTTTAAATTTTTGTTTAATCGAAACATTCCATCAATAATAAATCGCCTTCATGGTGTTCGATAGTTACAATGCCGTCTTCTAGAACTTCATTGCTGCTTCCAGTTCGGTATCCAATAGTTAGTGATTCGTCATTTAACTGGTATTTCAAATTCTTAGTAGTAATTCCGGTTACATTTCCAATTGGAATTAACGAAATAGGAGTAGTTTTAGTATACCATTTTTCAAATTTTGATGGCAACAAAAATACTTTTGAATGATCGTCTAGAATTACAATTTTTAATTTATCTCGAAAACGCACAATATTGGTGATGTTTGTAATGGTATGATCGGCTCGTTTACCTGTTGCCCAAACTACATTTACTGCTTTGTGACCTTTTTCAATTAGATAATCAAATGCTTTTTCCAAATCGGTTTTGTCTTGATTTGGTGTGTGAACTATTTCAAGCGGAAATTGTTTCTCTTTGTAAATTTCGGGATTAAAATCGCCATCAAAATCTCCCAATAAAACATCAACTTTAATGTCAAGTTGCAAAACGCGCTCTATTGCATTGTCAAGAACGACGACTATTGGCGCCCATTCTAGCAATTGTCCTAACAATTCAAAACTGCACGAAGCGCCATTTGCAATTATTAACGCTGGTTCTTGATCGTCGCGAACGATGTGGTGTGATGACATTTTTTAGATACGAGATTAGAAGTTGAAAGTACTAAGTTTGTTCTATTTGTCAAAAGTAACAATTTATTTAGAACCTTGTCTTTGTACTTTGTATTTAGTCCTCTTTTTATTGAACTACATAATTTCTAGTATCAATTTCAGATAAATGAAAATAACCTAAAGGATACTCATTTTCATTAGTTTGATTGATAATATTTCCTCTTAACGTTGCTGGTGGAGTTGCAAACGGACTTCCGCCACCACTTCCTGCAATGCTTAATAATTTGTTCATGTAATTGTAATAGCGCGTTGAAATTCCTTCCAAACTGAAAAATAAATTGGCTCCAGCACTTAAATTATCATCGGTATAAAAACCAAACATTTGATTTCCTTGAAAGAATTCGTCTTTTAAAACACCATATTCTGGAATGGGAAGCGTAGAGTTTTTTACACCAATTAAGTAATTATTGTCTTCTTGTCCGTTGTCTTGATAGAAAAACTTGACTTGAATTTCATCACCACCAATTCCTTGAACTGTGGTTTGCTGAACGCTATCAATAGTTGGTGTTGCCAATAATTTTTCGGTTGCAGTGTAATTTTGTCCAGCATATTGTATGGTTAAAGTATAATTTTCATTGATTGTTGGAGCAAAATTAAGACAAACATATTCGCCAGTATTTGGAGTTTCTACAAAGTTAAAAACAGTATTTGAACTGTTTGTAATATAAACAATTGCGCCCGAAACAACAGGTATTACATTGCTATAATAATCTGTTGTTGTAGAAAGTTTTATTTTTTGCTGGTTACCCAAAGTTCCTTTTTGCCATAAAATATTGGCTTCAATAACCAATTTAGGATTTGCTGTGTCTAAAGGAATGTTTACTCTGTCTTCACAACTAGAGAACATAAAGATTAGTGCAAGTAGGTATATTATTTTTTTCATGTTTATTTGTTTTTTTTTTAATCCCTCGATTGCGCTCGGGAAGACAATTTAGAATTTGAAATTATAAGAAACTGCAGGAACCATTCCAAAAATCGATAATTTTATGGCTTCGTTATTTCCAGTGTCTTGATTTTGTCGAAAGCTTATAGATGCTGCGTTTTTTCTGCCATAAACATTGTAAACACTAAAAACCCATTCGCCTTTCCATTTTTTCTTTTCGTTGTGTTTTGGTGTTAAAGTTGCCGAAATATCCAAATGGTGGTACAACGGCAAATTGTTTTCATTTCGCAAACCATAACTCGGTACAGTAATTCCCTTGTAGGTGTATTGTCCGTTCGGATAGGTTACTGGTTGACCAGTTTGCAAACTAAAATTAGCGCCAAAATTCCACTTTTTATTGTATTTGTAAGAACTTGTAACGGCTAAATTATGGGTTTTGTCATAAGCAGATTTATACCAATTTCCATTATTAATTCCGGTTTCATTGGCTGTTCTTCCTGGAGTTCTTTGTTCTGATCGAGAAAGTGTATAGGCAATCCATCCTGAAAGTTTTCCTGTGTTTTTTCTTAGCATTACTTCAAGTCCATACGATCGCATTTCTCCGTTTAAGATTACTTGTTCTAATGCTTCATTAGCAATTAAATCGGCACCATCAATGTAATCAATCCTGTTTTTTATTTTTTTGTAAAAACTTTCCACTTCTAATGAATAGGTATCGTCTTTAAAATTTTGAAAATATCCAACAGCAACTTGATCGGCAATTTGTGGTTTTATGAAGGTGTCACTTGGTGTCCAAACATCGAGTGGCGTTGGCGATGCCGTATTAGAAATAAGCTGTAAATATTGAATCATTCTATTGTAACTGGCTTTTATCGATTTGGAATCATTCAATTCATAAGCGACAGAAAATCTAGGTTCGAAATTGTTAAAGTTGGCCAATGATTTATTTTTTCCATAAAATTTTGTTCCAATTGGCGTTGCTTTTTCATAGATTTTTAAATCATTGTCAAAAGTTACCGCTTGATTGTTGGCATAAATATTTTGGGTAGCACTGCCTAATCGAGAAAACATACTGTATCGAACACCGTATTCAATATTTATTTTATCGGATATTTTTTGTTCAGCATCAAGATATAAAGAAGGTTCAAAGGCATATTTTTTTTCTAACTGACGGAAATTAATTCCAGAATTTTCTTTGCTAGGTTCAATTGTACCTGGATTAAAATCATAATATATGGCATTGACACCATAATTCAATTTGATTTTGTCCGAAAGATAATATTTAAAATCATATTTAAGATTGTAGTTTTTAATTCCAGAATCCCAATTGAAACCCACAAAATCTAAATTCAAACCATAGTAATAATCACTGTAAATCAACGATAAATTAGAAAATAATTTGTCCGAAAATAAATGATTCCATCGCAAGTTTAAAATAGAATTTCCGTAGGTATTTGTAAAACTTTGATTGATGTCAAAAACATCGCGACCAAAATAACCCGAAAGGTATAAATTATTGTTTTTGTCTAATTTATAATTGATTTTGGTATTCAAATCATAAAAATAGGCTGAATTTTCATTATTGGATAATTTCAAAAATAAATGAGCATACGATGCTCTACCGCCAACAAGAAACGAACCTTTATCTTTAACAATTGGACCTTCAGCTAGAATTCTACTCGAAATTAAACCGATACCACCATTCATGTGAAAACCTTTACTGTTTCCATCTTTTTGATAAATATCTAAAACTGATGATGCTCTACCGCCAAATCTTGCAGGAATGCCGCCTTTGTATAATTTTAAATCTTTAATAGCATCGGGATTGAAAACCGAGAAAAATCCAAATAAATGTGATGAATTGTAAATTGTTGCTTCGTCTAATAGAATCAAATTTTGATCGGCACCGCCACCACGAACATTAAATCCGGATGCGCCTTCGCCAGCATTAGTAACACCTGGAAGAAATAAAATAGATTTTATAATATCTACTTCGCCAAGCACAACAGGCATTTGCTTGATGGTAGCAATGGATAATTTATTGACACTCATTTCTGGTTTCCTAGTGTTGGTACTTGTTTTTTCTGTAATTACAACTTCGTCAAGAACTTCGCCATCTTCACTTAAATTGAAATTCTTTTTTAGGTTTTTATTTAATGAAACTTTCTCATTTACAGTTGAATAACTAACATAACTAATAGATAGTTCGTAATCGCCTTTGGGAAGTGTAAGTGAATAAAATCCATACTCATTAGTGATTGCAAATATTTTTGTCCCTTTGATAATTACATTTACACCAATAAGTGTTTCGTTATTTTTTTTATCAGAAATTGTTCCGCTTATGGTATATTTTTCTTGAGAAAAACCTAAACTTGTAATGCATTAAAAAAGAATTGAAAGTAAGATTTTATGGAAAGGCATAATTTTTGATTTTAATTTGCAAATTTGACGATTTAAACAACTTATTGTTACATCAATAATGTTAATGTATGGTTAATAATTAAGGAGTTGTCTTGAAATTTTAGATACTTTTACATTTTACTTAATTACAATGAATAGATACGCTTTAGTTTTCTTATTGGTTTGTTTTTCTTTTTCGGTTCAAGCACAATTTGAATCTTCTAAAAAGAAAGTAAATTTTAGCGCTATGCCACAAAAAATAGCCAAGACTAAAGCAATAGTTCCAGAAACTACAACTACTGGACCAACAATAAAGTTTGAAAGTAAATTGTTTAAAAACAATGATGATAAATTGCTTAGAGGATTGCCAGAAATTCCAAAAGTAGGTGAGGTTCAAAATCCAAAAACATATCCTTTGCGAAATCTTGCTCAAGATTATACCGAAAAATTTAATGAAAAACTGAAGGAAGATGGTATTCGGCCAGAATTGTACAATAGAGATATGAATTTAGGACAGTTTGTAGTTTATACTCAAAAAGTTACACTCGATTCTAGAGATTATGGTGCTATAGATGGTGATTTGGTTCGTGTTTGGGTAAATGGAAAGATTGTAAAACCTCAAATTTATTTAGAATCTAACTTTAAGGAAATTATTTTAGAACTAGAAAAAGGAGTAAATGTTGTAGAAATTGAGGCATTAAATTATGGCGAGTTATCACCAAATACAGGACAATTTACTTTTTATGATGAAAATAAAGAGTTTGTAACCAATCAATATTGGAACTTAGGAATTGGATTTAAAGCACGAATATTGATTGAATACAAGGATAAAATTTTGAAAAAAATTGATGAAAAATAGCAGAATAATAAATTATAAATTTTGTTTTTAAAGTAATTTTTTTAAATCTATATCGTCTTTAAGATTATCTATTTTTGTCATTGTAAAATTGTATTTCAAATTTTTTTCTGATGTATTAATGTTTTTAAATTTTTCTGATTCAAAAATATAAGAATCACCATTTCCATCAAAAGCTAAGATAGTATTTTTAGAACTCGGACTGTAAGCAAATCTATACGGACTGTAATTATTATAGCCATCATATTTTATTATTCCATTAAATTTACTATCAAGAAGATAGATAAAAAGTGGTTTAATTTCTTTTGCGTTTTCATCTTTATATTCTGCAAAAATTTCTATTGGATTTTGAAGTCTTTGAATTTGGTCACAGTTGTAAATGCCTAAATTAGTGATTGATAAAGAACGTGTAAGTTGGTTAGCTTTTAAAATTGCTACTGCAGATTGTTTTTGATTTTCGTAGGCTAGTCGGTTGGCTTCTTCTCTTTTTTTATACAATTCTATGCAATCGGATGAGTTTTGTAGGTTTTTATATCTTTCATTCATTAACGATTTATTGATATCAAAATAAGAAATCCAATCTATCAGCGTTAAATTTTGTTCTTCTGCTGTCATATAACTTTTGCTATTTTCCCAAAAGCATTTTACAAAATTTTTGTTCGTGTATATTTTTATTGAATCGGTTTGCTTTTTCTGACTTAAATTGCTTGTTAAATCTGCTATCTTTTTTTCAAAATCGCTATTTCTTTTAGCATATTTTTCGTTGATTTTTTCATATTTGCTAATCTTTTTTAATTGAATTTCAAATCCTTTATTCATTTTTTCAGAAAGCAAAGCTGGCTTATTTAAATTAATTTTATCCGAAATCATTTTGTTAGCGTTGATACTCAATTCATTGACAGAATCTTTTAATACGATGGTAAAAGTTTCATTCTCGTTTAGGGTTATAACGCATGAATTCCATTTTTTATTCCAATCATTTTCTGCTATTTGTGAAGTGTTATTAGTTGACCAATTGATTTTTTTAAAGTTTAAATTTTGAACATTAGTGATGACTTCAAAGTTAATATTGAATAGTAATTCTGAATTTTCATCGGCTATTTTTTTTAAGCTATACTTTGGAGTTTCATTTGTAATTCTGTTTTTGAATGCTTCTATCCGAACTAAATTATTTTCAATTCCTTTTTTGTAGGATTTAATTATTTCCTCTTTTCTAGATTTTTTTTCTTTTTCGGTTGCTGTATTGGTTGCTTTCTCTTCGGTTTTCGGTTTTAATTTTTCCGCAGAGAAATTATAGAATTTTGACAAGGAATTTTCTGTTTCTGAATTTTTAATTCCGAAATTTCTAATGTCATTAAAAGAATCACAAGAAGTAGAATTACATAAATTGTAGTAATTCATAGTGTAAATATCTTCGCCTTCAATTACATCGTAACCACCAAAATTGCTTGTAGTGTTTAATTTAGATAATTCTACCCATTTATTTTTAGAATCTAATTGGTAGAAATTTAGGTTTGGAAGTTCTTGCGTAATTTTAAAATCAAGATTGATGTTTTTGCCATTTTTCAAGAAGACTTCTTCACCATCTTTAATAGCATTAATTTTAAACATTCCGCCCGAATTGAAATAAAAATTTTCTTTTCCGTCATGAAAATCCATCGGAATATTTGCCAAAATATAATCTGTTGGTTCTCTATATTCTAAATATTTTATAGACACAGTTCCTGTTACTGTATTACCATTTTTGTCCATAAATGAATTTTCAGGAATGGTTATTTTGGTTCCCGATTTATAGTCTAAAACTTCTGTTTTACTATTGTCTATTGTGTAGGTTTGCTCTTTTAATTTTAATCCAGCAAAACGTATTTCTTGCTGTTTTTTTTGAGAAATTATAATGGTTACACGTCGGTTTTTTGCTTTTCCTTTTTCTGATTTATTTTCTGAAATAGGATTTAAGAATGATTTGCCACTTAAGTAAATGTCTTTCTCTAAAAAACCATTCGCGATAAAGAAATCAGCAACCGATTTTGCTCTTTCATTAGATAAAGTATAATTGTAGTCTAAGTTTCCAATATTGTCGGTATGTCCAATTATTTGAACGTAGTAATTATCTTTTGATTTAGAAAGTGAAGCAACTTTATCGAGAATTTTTTGGCTTTCATTTTCTAAAATGATGTGGGAAGCAGTTTCAAATTTTATTTGAAATTCTTTTTTATTCTGTGCTATTGCATTTGAAACAACTAGTAAGACGATTATGGTTGAATATAGTTTTCTCATAATTTTTATAATTCAGATTATAACGAATATTTTATGTATTAATTATATAGAGTACAAAAACGAAGAAAAGGTTGGGAGCAATGCAAAAAAAATAGCCTCATAATGAAATGAGACTATTTTGAGTAGTATTATTAGAAAAAAATTATGCCAATTTCTTGTCTAAATTTTCTTTAATTGCAGCTAAGAAACCTTCTGTTGTTAAGTAATCAGCAGCAGATAAGCCTTCTGGTTTTACTAACATAGCTAAGTCTTTTGTCATTTTTCCGCTTTCTACTGTTTCTACACAAACTTGTTCTAGTTTTAAGCAAAAATCTACTAATTCTTGATTTCCGTCTAGTTTTCCTCTGTGTTCTAAACCTCTTGTCCAAGCAAAAATTGATGCAATTGGGTTTGTCGAAGTCGCTTTTCCTTGTTGATGCATTCTATAGTGACGAGTTACAGTTCCGTGAGCTGCTTCTGCTTCAACTGTTTTTCCGTCTGGCGTTACCAATACAGAAGTCATTAATCCTAGTGAACCAAATCCTTGTGCAACAGTATCCGATTGAACGTCGCCATCATAATTTTTACAAGCCCAAACAAATCCACCGTTCCATTTCATGCAAGATGCAACCATGTCGTCAATAAGTCTGTGTTCGTAAATCATTCCGTTAGCTTCAAAATCGGCTTTGTAAGTAGATTGATACACTTCTTCAAATATATCTTTGAACCTTCCATCATATGCTTTTAAGATTGTATTTTTCGTAGAAAGATATAAAGGCCATTTTTTAGTTAATGCCATTTGAAACGAAGAATGTGCAAATCCATAAATGCTTTCGTCAGTATTGTACATTGCCATTGCAACTCCATCACCTTGAAAATCATATACTTCCCAAGATTGAGTTTCTCCGGTTTCCGATACAAAACTCATGGTAAGTTTTCCTTTTCCTTTGATAACTGTATCTGTAGCTTTGTATTGATCACCAAAAGCGTGACGACCAATAACGATTGGTTTTGTCCAACCTTGAACATATCTTGGAACATTGCTCATGATAATTGGTTCACGAAAAACGGTTCCGCCAACGATGTTACGAATTGTTCCGTTAGGTGATTTCCACATTTTAGAAAGGTTGAATTCTTTTACACGATCTTCATCAGGTGTAATAGTTGCGCATTTTATACCAACATTGTATTTTTTAATTGCTTCTGCAGAGTCAATCGTTATTTGATCTTTGGTTGCTTCACGGCTTTCAATTCCTAAATCGTAATATTTAATATCTAATTCTAAGTAAGGAAGAATTAATTGTTCTTTGATAAAGCTCCAAATAATTCGTGTCATTTCATCGCCATCCAATTCTACTACTGGATTGGCTACTTTAATTTTTGCCATATTCTATAAGGTTGTTGTTTGTTTAAAAAAAATAAATTCGCGGAGACAAATATAATTAATATGATACTAATTTCATTATAGTTATCAAGCGAAATCGATTGAATTGTGAATTTGTTATTTTAAGGTTTTAAAAATACGAATTTGATAATTTTGAGGTGTTTTTTTGCATAAAAAAAGTCCTGAATGCATCAGGACTTGTTTTATAAAAGGAAAGATTAGAATTATCTTCTTCTTTCTTTGATTTTTGCTTTTTTACCAGTAAGCTCTCTAAAGTAGTAGATTCTTGCTCTTCTAACTTTACCTCTTTGGTTCAATTCAACTTTTTGTAAAGCTGGCATATTAACTGGGAAGATACGCTCTACACCAACTGCACCAGACATTTTACGAATTGTAAAAGTTTCAGTAATTCCTGAACCTTTTCTTTGAATAACAACTCCTTTAAAAAACTGAGTTCTTGTTTTTTCACCCTCTTTAATTTCGTAGTAAACTGTGATTGTATCACCAGCTGCAAACGCAGGGAAATCTTTTTTTGTTGATAATTCGTTATTAACGAAATCTACTAAATTTGCCATTTTAAATGCTAATTATGGTTTAAATTTGAGCAACATTCACGGTTTTCGCCAGAGGTTAGTCAAATGTGGGTGCAAATGTAATTAAAAATATTCAATATACAAATCACAATTTTCAGTTTTTTACATCAATTTATTTTTTGAATTGTACTAAACTAGTAATTTTAGTTGTTCTATAATATCTTGATTATCAATTGAAAAAGGAATGTTATCTCGAATATTATGAAATAATTCATTAAATAATCCGTTGAAGTTTCCTTTTATTGATGGAACTATTTCGACTATTGTTTCTTTATTTGCATTGTGATAGGTTAGTTTTCCTTCCTTATTGGGCATTTCTTTACCAAAATTTGAGTCTAACGGCGACAATCCATTTAATAATTGGTTTTCTTGCTCATCACAAAATTCTTTTATGAAACTGCCTCTTGTGCCATGAATTACAATTCCTGGTTGGACATCTGTAACCAGCATACTTGTTGTAATAAATACATTTATATTATTGCTAAATTCTATGTGCATGAAGGCAAAATCGTCAACTTGAGAATTTTCACGAAACTTATTTTTATAACCATAATGGTGTATTGGTTTACCAAATATAGAAATGGCTTGGTCTATTAAATGCGAACCCAAATCATACCAAATTCCACTGCTAGGAAGAGGTGTTTCCTTAAATGTTTTTGTTCCAATTGTTGGTCGGTATCTATCAAATCGTAAATGAACTTCAATAATGTCGCCAAGTTTTCCTGAGTTTATTACTGATTTAGTTGCCATAATGTCACTACTCCAACGACGATTTTGATATACAAAAACTTTTTTATTTACTTTTTTAGCCAATTCTAAAAGTTCAATAAATTCTTGAGGAGTTGTTGTTGCAGGTTTTTCTGTAAGTACATTTTTGCCTGCTTGCAAAGCCTGTTTAATATAATTATAATGAGTATTATTGGGTGTGTTAACAATTATAAGTTCAATAGTTTGGTCTTCAAGAAGCTCATCAATTGTAGAAAAACTCTTAATATTGGGATAGTCTAAAGTTGCTTTTTTTTCGTTTCGCTCTAAAACGCCATACAGTTGGAATCCTTTGTTGGTTTCAATAAAAGGTGCATGAAATACTTTTCCCGACATTCCGTAGGCTAAAAGTGCTGTCTTAATTGGTTTTTCCATAAATTATTGTTCTAATAAATCGGGACGTCTATTTTTAGTGTGTTCATACGCCATGTCTTCGCGCCATTTATCAATTTTTGCAAAATGACCACTAGTTAATACTTCGGGAACTTTCCATCCTTTATAATCTGCGGGTCTTGTATAAATTGGTCCCGAAAGTAAATTATCCTGAAAACTATCGGTTAATGCCGAAGTTTCATCGGATAAAACACCCGGAATTAAGCGAATTAAAGCATCTGATAAAACTAATGCACCAAGTTCGCCGCCAGAAAGGACATAATCGCCAATTGAAATTTCTTTGGTAATAAAATGATCACGTACACGTTGATCTACACCTTTATAATGTCCGCAAAGAATAATTATGTTTTCATACATAGACATAGTATTGGCCATTTTTTGATTTAGAGTCTCGCCATCAGGAGTCATATATATAATTTCGTCATAACTTCTTTCCGATTTTAAAAAAGTAATGCAATCATCTATAGGCTGTACATTCATGACCATTCCTGCACCACCACCAAAAGGATAATCGTCAACAGATTTTTGCTTATTTGTTGTATAATGTCTTAAGTTATGAAAATGCACTTCGACTAATCCTTTATCAATAGCGCGTTTCATTATTGATGCTTCGAAAGGACTTTTAAGTAATTCTGGTAGTATGGTAATGATGTCTATTCTCATTTTATATAACTTATTTAGGTGCAAATGTACAAAGATTAAAATTTATGAAATATTTGAAAAACACGTATTACTACGTATTTCCAGATAAAATGTATTGTTTAATTTTGTTAAATGAAAATGGAGTATGATTTAATGTGTTTTTTTGGGGTTTTAATCTACTTTTTTGGTTAATAAATAGTGTAAAAAAAAAACGATTTTGTAGAATATATTCTAATAAAATAGAATTTAAAATACTAAAAAAACACCGATTTAATGTATTTTGTAGGATATATAAGTCTTTAAACGTTTTTATTATTTTGTCGAAAATGTATGTTCTAATTTTGAAATTGAAAGTTGAAAGTTTTGATTTTTTGCGTTAAACATTTCATATAAATTTGTTAAAGTCCCAAACACAATTTATAAGAAATTAAGATTTATTTTAAAATAATAATCAAATCGTAGTCTAATTTTTCTAAACATCATGCGGTTTGTAATTAGTTTTTCAAATTTTAATGATGCTACATAAAAACATTTAGGGATTTTTTACAAATATAGTTTGCCCTACAAATGTTAAAATTTAATTAACAGAATATTTAAAATATAATATTATGAAAAAAGTAATGACGAGTCAGTTCTTGAAAAAAAGTACTAATTCATTTTTAAGTGAAGTATTAAAACTAAATAAAATGTTTTTCATTTTATTGATGATTTTCTTATCAATAAATAGTTTCTCTCAATCCAATCAAAGACCTACAGTTTTAATGAGAGAAAATTTCTTAACCTCTCTTAGAAGTAATACAAATAATTCTACATCATATGATACGGCTTTGAGTTTAATGGACGGCGTTCAATCGTCTATTTATTTAACAAATAATCAAGTAAAAACTTTTGGAACAAAACCTTTATGTATGTATAGTGATATTGGTTCTTTAGGTTTAGCTAATAGTTCTGGACTTCGTGTAAATTTTATTGAAATGGTAACTATAAAAATTGATAGTCCATCGCAACTAAATTCTCCAATTAACCTTTCTGTAGTCTCTTCTTATAAAAATGTAAAATACATTTATTTTAGAGTGAGTTTTAATTTTGAATTAGCACAATTAATTCAAGCAATAAAAAATTGTGATACAAAGTGTGTCATAATATACAGCATTGAAAAAGGCGCATAATTCTATTAAAAATAGTACAAAAATATTTATATTATGAAAAATAAATACTCAAGTTTAAAATCTAACAAAAAGTCATTTTTGTTTTTGCAAATGGTATTCCTTTTAGGAATGGTGTGTTCTGTTAACGCTCAGGTAATGGTTCCTTTTACTCAGAGAACTTCTCAATATACACCTACTAAAAAAATCTATAATATTAAAGGTGATTTTACAATGTTGGGTAATACCAACTTAACACTACAAAGTTATGGAGCAACAACTAATAACAATAGTAATACTATGGTTTATGTAGATGTTGATGGAAATAGTATTGCAGGATTAAACGGAAGTCCAACTTTTAACTCTTCTGCCGCAACATTAAATCTTTCAACTGAAAATGGTGCTGTTCCTTCGTGTTCAAGAATTGTTTATGCTGGACTATATTGGACGGGAAGAGCAGATCAAAGTGGTACTGCAAGTAATACATTTTCTGTTACTAAAACAATTAATGGTACTTCATACACTAAAAATTTCGATAAGAAAAAAATAATGTTTAAAGGACCAAGTGCTAGTGCTTATACACAATTTAATGCTACCGCTACAGATATTTATTATCCTACAACAACTGGTGATTATATTTATTCCTCTTATGCTGAAGTTACAGATTATGTGCGCCAAAATGGAATTGGACAATACTTAGCTGCTGATATTGCTCTTCGCGATGGAAATGGTGGTGGAACAGGTTATTCTGGTGGATGGGGTTTAATTGTTGTCTACGAAAACTCAAAGATGAAGTATCGTGATGTCACTATATTTGATGGTCATGCTTACATTGTTGCTTCTAATACATCTCCTTTTGATTTACCTGTTTCTGGTTTTAATACTGTACAAACAGGAACTGTTGGAGTAAAATTAGGTATGATGGCAAGTGAAGGTGATGTTGGCCTGACTGGAGATTATTTTAGCATTAGAAAAAATAGTGATAATACTTATTTAAATTTAAATGATGCTTCCAATTCAACTACAAACTTTTTTAACTCCACTATTAATACAGGAGGAAATACAAGAAATCCTAATTTAACAAATAATACAGGTATTGATATTCACATGTTTAGTGTGCCCAATGTTGGCAATGAAGTGTTAGGAAATAATCAAACTTCTACAAATTTTAGATATGGTACTGGCGGCGATACGTATGCGATTTTCTCAATTGCTATGGCTGTTGATGCTTATATTCCTGAAATTCCTGCTGTAATTCAAACCGTTTCTATTAATAATGTGGCTGTTGGAGCGCAACCTTACACAGCACTTCCTGGCGATATAATTGAATATAATTTAAATGTTTATAACAGAGGAAGTGAAGCAACAAATAATTCAAAAATCACTATTCCTATTCCGTATGCTGCCTCTTTAGTATCGGGAAGTATAGTGCGAAATGTTAACTTCTCACCAGTTCCAATTCCTAACAATGCTTATTTTGATCCATTAGCAGGAGGAAATGGTTCTATAATTTGGGATATTAGTACTTTGCCATTACCTGCTGATCCAAATACTATTTTAGGTTCTTTAAAATTTAAATTTAAAGTAACTGAAGATTGTGCTATTTTAAAAAATCAAAATTGCTCACCTAAAATATCAATTTATGGAAATTCATCAGGAGTTGGTGTAGTTTCTGGAGTAAATTTCACACAAGGACTTATACAAGGTTATAGTAGTGTAGGCGCATGTCTTGGTGAACCAATAACCGACTTACTTACTGTAAATATTAATGCAACAAATTTTGTTAATCAGAATTGTCAAAATACCGATAATAATTTTGTTTTCTATTATTGTAATATTAATGGTACCATTCCTGTATCTCAAATAAGCGGAACATTTCCATCGGGAACAAGATTTTACAGTCAGTATCCATTAACAGCTTCAACAATAGAATATACAGCTACAAATCCATTTCCTGGAACTGTTGGAACACTTAATTATTATGCAGTTCCTCCATTTTCTAACGGATGTTATTTTGTTTTCTCTATAACTGTTGTAAATAATTATACGGTGACTTTTCCTGCTAACTATTCAATAAATTCCTGCAGTACGTCTTCTATAACTGGATTAAGTTTTTCTACAACACCAGTTCAAATAACTCAACAGCAATTTATATCTGCTGGTGGCACAATATCCAATGGATCAATAATAAATTCTATATTTTATGTTGATACTATTTCAAGTGGTTGTCCTAAAATTGTTAGTAGAGTTTTCACTATAAATACAAGTTGTATAAACGCAACTTCTACTCATACACAGTTAATCACATTATTAGATACAACTGCGCCAGTTATTGCAGCATTACCAGAGGCAAGTACAATATCTTGTCCAGCAACACCAAGTTTTGCAACAGCAACAGCAACTGATGCATGTGGAAGTTCCTTCACACTAACATTTAATGATGTAACCACTAACGGACAATGTTCAGGAAGTTATTCTGTAACAAGAACATGGACAGCAACTGATTCTTGTGGCAACACAGCAACAAAATCACAAACAATAAATGTAACAGACACAACCGCTCCAGTTATTGCAGTATTGCCAGAGGCAAGTACAATATCTTGTCCAGAAACACCAAGTTTTGCAACAGCAACAGCAACTGATGCATGTGGAAGTTCTTTCACACTAACATTTAATGATGTAACCACTAACGGACAATGTTCAGGAAATTATTCTGTAACAAGAACATGGACAGCAACTGATTCTTGTGGCAACACAGCAACAAAATCACAAACAATAAATGTAACAGATACAACTGCGCCAGTTATTACCTCATTTGCCTCTAATTTAATTGTAGAATGTGATGGGAATGGAAATCAAATTTCAATAGCAACTTGGTTATCTAATAATGGAGGTGCAATTGCTTCAGATTTATGTTCAAATGTAACTTGGTCTAATAATTTTAATTCTCTAGCGAATGATTGCTCAGCTGCGGTTACAGTAATTTTTACTGCTACCGATGCTTGCGGAAATTTTTCAATTACTAGTGGAACTTTTAGTGTTCAAGATACAACAGCTCCAACATTTGTAGGAACGCTTCCGCAAAACGTAACTGTTCAATGTTCAGCAGTGCCAACAGCTCCAACTTTAACTGCAACAGATAATTGTGGAACTGCCACAGTAACTTTCAACGAAGTAACAACTGCAGGAACTTGTCCTGGTGCATATACATTAACAAGAACTTGGACAGCAACTGACGCTTGTGGAAACGCAACACCTTATGTTCAAATAGTAACAGTTCAAGATACAACAGCTCCAACATTCGTAGGAACGCTTCCGCAAAACGTAACTGTTCAATGTTCAGCAGTGCCAACCGCTCCAACTTTAACAGCAACAGATAATTGTGGAACTGCAACAGTAACTTTCAACGAAGTAACAGCTTCTGGAACTTGTCCAAATGCATATACATTAACAAGAACTTGGACAGCAACTGATGCTTGTGGAAACGCTACGTCTTATATACAAATCGTAACAGTTCAAGATACAACGGCACCGCAATTAGCAACTCCATATCAATCGATTGTTGCAGCAAATTGTAATGCAATACCGGTTGCACCACAATTACAATTTACAGATGCATGTTCAAGCACTCCAATAACTGTTGTATTTAATGAAACAACATCAACTGTAAATTCAAATG
>NZ_JAYWFT010000092.1:0-4844 GCF_043778725.1 Flavobacterium sp.
ACCTTTGCAAAAATAATTAAGCAATGAATACTTTTGAGCAATTTAATCTTCCCAAATCTTTACAAAAAGCAATTGATGATTTAGGATTAACAACACCAACACCAATTCAAGAAAAATCTTTTTCTTCAATAATGTCGGGTAGAGATGTAATGGGAATTGCACAAACTGGAACCGGAAAAACATTGGCCTATTTATTGCCACTTTTAAAACAGTGGAAATTTGTAAATACCGACTCAGCACGATTAGTAATTTTAGTTCCTACAAGAGAATTAGTGGTACAAATAGTCGATGTTATTGAAAGTCTTACTAAATATATGTCAGTGCGAACACTTGGCATATATGGTGGTGTAAATATTAATACACAAAAAAAAGCCGTTTATCAAGGTATCGATATTTTAGTTGGAACTCCAGGTAGAACGATGGATTTAGCCTTAGACAATGTAATACGATTTGATTCATTGCAAAAATTGGTTATTGATGAATTTGATGAAATATTAAATCTTGGTTTTCGTTTTCAAGTAACTTCATTGTTAACAATGATGAGTAATAAACGTCAAAACATTTTGTTCTCAGCAACAATGACAGACGATGTTGATGCACTTTTAGAGGAATATTTTGATCTTCCAGAAGAGATTACACTTGCAGCTTCAGGAACTCCTTTAGAAAAAATTGAACAATTGGGGTATTATGTTCCCAATTTTTTGACAAAAATAAATCTTTTAAAACACCTTTTATCGTCTGATGAAACTACAGAGCGCGTATTGATTTTTGCAAATAATAAAAAAACCGTAGATTTAATTGCTGCAAGTATAGAGGAAACCTATGGAGATCAATTTGGAGTAATTCATTCCAATAAATCTCAAAATTATCGTTTAAATACTATGGCTTCTTTTCAAGCAGGAGAATTACGTGGTATTATAACAACCGATGTTATGGCACGTGGATTGGATATTTCTGATGTTACACACGTAATAAACTTTGAATTTACAGATATTCCAGAACAATATATTCATAGAATTGGAAGAACCGGACGTGCAGATAAATCGGGAACTGCAATAAGTTTTATAAGTCCTCTAGAAGAAGAAATTCAAATTGAAGCAGAAGTATTGATGGAAAAAGAAATTCAATTTTTAGATTTTCCAAAAGAAGTAGAAGTTGCTGTTAGGTTACTAGAATTTGAAAAAGACAGAAAAAAAGTAAAACAACTTTTAAAACGTCCCAAAAAAGAAGGAGGCGAAGCTTTTCATGAAAAATCATTAAAAAATAAAAAAGTTAATCTTGGTGGTCCAGCCAAAACGAAACCAAGAAAAACTGAATCTCGCAACCGTGGTGTAGAGCGTAAACGTGATGCAAAAAAGAAGAAATAATAGTATATTGTATTCTCTTTTTTTAAGTAAACATTATAAAAAAGCATGCAAATTCTAGAATAATAAATCGATTTTGCAGCTTTCTATCAAGAAACTATGAATAACGATTTCCTAAAATATCAGGCACAAACATCACCATATCCATTGGGAATGGAAGTTTCACATGCCGTTGGTTCTTATATTTTCGATACAAATAATAAAAAATATTTAGATTTTGTAGCAGGTGTTTCGGCTTGTTCGCTTGGACATCAAAACAAACGCGTTAATGACGCCATTAAAAATCAATTAGATAAATATTCACATGTAATGGTTTATGGCGAATATTCACAATCGCCAGCTGTAGAATATTGCAAATTATTAGTCGAAAATTTACCCAAAGAACTCAACAAAGTTTATTTAGTAAATTCGGGAACAGAAGCTTGTGAAGGTGCATTAAAACTTGTTCGTCGCGTTACTGGCAGAAGTCAGTTAATTTCATGCCATAATGCCTATCACGGAAACACGATGGGTTCAATGAGTGTGATGGGATTTGAAGAACGCAAGCAAATTTTTCGTCCGCTAATTCCCGATGTGGATTTTATTACTTTTAATAATGAAGACGATTTACAAAAAATAACTACCAAAACTGCCGGAATTATACTTGAAAGCATTCAAGGTGGCGCAGGATTTATTCAACCAGAAAACGACTTTTTAGCTAAAGTAAAAAAACGCTGTGAAGAAGTTGGTGCCTTAATGATTATTGACGAAATTCAACCTGGATTTGGAAGAACAGGAAAACTTTTTGGATTTGAAAACTACAATGTCGTTCCTGATGTTGTAATAATCGGAAAAGGAATGGCCGGTGGAATGCCAGTTGGCGGATTTATTGCCAATGAAAAACATATGGATTTATTGAGTGACAATCCAAAACTTGGTCATATTACTACATTTGGTGGACATCCTGTAATTGCCGCAGCATGTTTGGCAACTTTGCAAGAAGTTTTAGAAAAAGACTACACTAAACAATCATTAAAAAAAGAAAAACTTTTTCGAGAACTTTTGGTACATCCTTTGATACAAGAAGTTAGAGGAAAAGGACTTATGCTTGCAGCAATGACAAGTGATGCCGAAATAACAAATCAAGTAATTTTGCGTTGTCAAGATAAAGGTTTAATTCTATTTTGGTTATTATTTGAAGGAAAGGCAATTAGAATTACACCACCATTAACCATTTCAGAAGAGGAAATTAAAGAAGGTTGCAAGATTATTTTGGAAGTTATGGATGAAGTACAAAAAATTTCGAGTTGCGAGTTACAAGTTTTATAAATATTCTCAAAACTTTAAACTCGAAACCTATAACAAATTCATGTTAATTAAATTGTTCAAAACAAAAGCTGAAATTTCTTTAATAACAAACATTTTACTTACCTTTATATAAGCTAATCAATACAAAATAAGTATGCAATTAAGCGACGAAGAAGAAGACTACAACTTATCCTTATCTAAGTTTGAATCAATGTTAAAAACCAATAAGGTTTTGTTTTTTGATTCAGAAGAGTTTGAAGAAATTATTCTTCATTATCTTGATATGGGAAAAGCTAATTTGGCTAAAAAAGCATTAAAACTAGCTTTAGAACAACATCCTAAATCTACTGGACTAAAGCTAGTTCAGGTAGAAATGCTAGTCTATGATGACAAACTCGATATTGCAGAAAAAATGCTAAACGAGTTGTACGCCATTGAACCTACAAACGAAGAAATTTTTATTCAAAAAGCTAATATTTATTCTAAAAGAGACAACCACGAAAAAGCAGTTGAGCTTTTACAAGAAGCATTAAAACATACCGAAGATTATGCCGATGTGTATAACTTAATTGGGATGGAATATCTATTTATGGATAATTTAGAAAAAGCTAAAAAAAGCTTTATAAAATGTCTAGAAGAAGATATTGAAGACCAATCGGCTCTATACAATGTTGTATATTGTTATGAATTTTTAGACCAAAATGCAGATGCAATAGAATACATTAAAAAGTATATTGATAAAAATCCATACAGTGAAATTGCTTGGCACCAACAAGGAAGATTGCATTATGGATTGAAAGAATATGAAAATGCAGTTCGAGCATTTGAATATGCAACCTATATTGACGATGAATTTCTTGGTGCCTTCATGGAAAATGGAAAAGCACTAGAACGCTTAAAACGTTATGAAGAAGCCATAGAAAATTACCAAAGAACTATAGAATTAGATGATCCAACATCGTATGCATTATTACGTATTGGTAAATGTCATGAAAAACTTGGCCATAAAGCAGAAGCCATAAAATATTTTAATAAAACGGTTCATGAAGATCCTCTTCTAGATAAAGGTTGGATTGCCATAACCGATTTTTATGTTCGACAAAAAAACTACCCGAAGGCATTATATTATGTAAACAAAGCTTTAGCAATTGATGATCAAAATCGTGCTTATTGGAAGCGTTATGCAACAATAAATAAAGCCATGAATTTGTATGAAGAAGCCGAACATGGTTTTAGAAAAGCAGTAGAATATGGAGATGCCAATCTTGATACCTGGTTGTTTTGGGTTGATATTTTACAATATTTAGGAGAATTTGAAAATGCCATAATGACTTTACTTCAAGCATCAGAATTTTTTCCAGAAGAATATGAAGTAGAATATAGATTAGCAGGTTTTTATTTTTTACTTAACGAAGAAGAAAAAGGAACTTTTCATTTAAGTAATGGCTTGCGATTGAATATTAAAAACCGTACATTATTAGAAGAATTATTTCCATTAGTTTGGGAACGAAAAAGCGTACAAAAATACATTGCCAAACATAAAAAGTAGAATGAAAAAATTAGCATTACTGACTTTTTTATTGACAATTGGATTGTCCTATGGGCAAATTAAAAAAAAGAAAAATAACTTTAAAAAAGTAGTTTCAGCAACAAAAACAATTCATCCAAAAAATAAAGTTGGTTGTGTAATAGCTGCTCCAAATAGCGATTCTACATCAGTAATTTCACCTACAAGCTATGAACCAATGTCTCCCAAAGAAGATGAAAATATCATTTATAATATTGCTGGAATAGAAGTTAAGCCAGATTTTCCTGGCGGAGATAAATATCTTTTTTCATTCATTTCAAAAAATTTTCAGTACACTGATGAAATGAAAGAAAACGAGTTGAAAGGTAAAATAATTGCCTCATTTATTGTTGAAAAAGATGGCTCTATTAGTGCTATAAAAGTTACTCGCAGTATTGGTTTTGGCACAGAAAAGGAAGTTATAAGAGTTTTAAATTCAATGCCAAAATGGGCACCAGGAGAGCAAAATGGTAAAAAAGTTAGATGTTCTTATGTAATTCCAATTATGATTTATGCCACTAAATAATAAAAAATTCGGATTAATAGGTAAAAACATCTCCTATTCTTTTTCTAAAAAATATTTTTCAGATAAATTTTCTAAAGATTTATTTGATGACTGTACCTAT
>NZ_JAYWFT010000093.1:0-4814 GCF_043778725.1 Flavobacterium sp.
CCACTTTTAATGAAATCTTTAATAACACCATCTGTATCAATGGTCTCAAAACTTATTTTATTTCCTACAATGTGTCCAATTTTTTCTTTGTTTAGTACTATTACCGATTCCTTAAATTTTAGTAAAACAGTATATCCTTTTTTTGGATAATCAATAATGTTTGTAACTCCTTTTTTATCAAGGCAAACTATTGAATCATTGTACTGTATATAATAAAAGGAATTATTTGTAATTGTACTTATGCGGAGATTGTTGGTGTTTGTGTTTTGTTTGTTATACTTGCTTATTACATTGAACATTTCACTGTTAGATTGCAAAAAAATATTGTTGCTAACTTGTATGCCTTCATTATCCTTTAATTGTTTTATTTGATTGTCTGTAATGCTGTATTGTTTTTCTTCAGGTGATGTAGAGAAGTAAATTACACCTGTGTTAGAATCTTTAAATAGGTTTGTAATTCTTTGGGTACTTATCTTCGGATATTTGCTATTTTTAACACAAGTTGCTTCCTCCCAATCGTAACGAAATAATCCTAGTTCGGTTCCAATCCATACAAATCCGTTGTTGTCAGTAATGCAATTATTTACATAAACTTCTGATAGTCCATTATTGCTGTTTATCCATTTGACTTGAATTAAATCAGGATTTGTTTGAGCGTCAAGGAGAAGAATGTTTACAAAAAACATTAGTATGTTAAAGTTTTTCATTTCATTTTTTTGTATTAACAAATATAAACTAAAAAAGAATAGTATGTTAAATTGGTTTTTTGGATTTAATTAACGATTGGATTAGTTGAAGTTATTGCCCAGATTTGCAGTCTTTTCATAAATAATCTTTCATATTGGAATGTTTTTTATCTGTTTTAGAATACTGTTTTATTAAATTAAGTATTCATTCTCCATTTGGGAGGTGTTTTTATTGACAAAAAAACACTAAAGTTGATTGATTCAAAGTTTACTTTTAAACACATTAAATTATATTTTTTTGTTTTTAAAATAACACTTTTTTTGTAATTTAGTCGAAAATTAATAACCCCCAATTTACTATTTTACATGATTGAAAATCTAATTATCAAAAAAATACTTGTAGCAAACCGCGGAGAAATTGCTATTAGAGTATTTAGAGCTGCATCTGAATTAAGAATAAAAACTGTTGCTGTTTACACCTATGAAGATAGGTATTCTTTGCATAGGTATAAAGCTGACCAAAGTTTCCAAATAGGTGATGAATCGGAGGCTTTAAAACCTTATCTTTCTATTGAAGAAATCCTCAATGTTGCAAAAGAGAATCAAGTTGATGCTATACATCCTGGTTATGGATTTTTGTCTGAAAATGTAGATTTTGCTCGAAGATGCCAAGAAGAAGGGATTATTTTTGTGGGACCACGAGTTGATGTTATGCTTCAACTAGGCGATAAAGTAGCGGCTAAGAAAGTAGCTAAGAAAGTTGATGTACCACTGATTAAAGATTCTAAAATCCCACTCAATTCTGTTGAGGATGCCTTGTCTGAGGCTGTGGAAATTGGATACCCAGTAATGCTTAAGGCAGCAGCAGGTGGTGGTGGAAGAGGAATGCGTGTTGTTCATAATTCAGATATGATGGCAATGTCTTTTGGCAATGCAAAAAGTGAAGCAATAAAAGCATTTGGAGATGACACTATGTTTATTGAAAAATTCATTGACAACCCAAAGCATATTGAGGTACAAATTTTGGGCGATAATCATGGTAATGTTGTTCATCTTTACGAAAGAGACTGTTCGGTTCAACGAAGATTTCAAAAAGTAATTGAGGTGGCGCCCTCTATTTTAAAACCAGAAACTAAAAAACGACTGTTTGATTATGCGTTAAAAATTGCAAAACATGTTAATTATAACAATGCAGGTACGGTAGAATTTTTAGTTGATAAAGAAGAGAACATCTATTTTATTGAAGTTAATCCTAGAATTCAGGTTGAGCATACTATTACAGAGGAAATAACAGGAATTGACATTGTGCGATCACAAATTATTATTGCTGCAGGACATCCGCTTTCACATAACCAGATATTTATTCATAATCAAGACGACATAAAGTGCAGTGGTTGGGCAATACAATGCAGAATTACAACCGAAGATCCAGTGAACGATTTTAAACCAGATTATGGCACTATCATTGCTTATAGAAATGCTGGCGGCTACGGTATTCGTTTAGATGAAGGAAGTTGTTACTCTGGCGTTGTAGTTTCTCCTTTTTTTGATTCGATGTTAGTAAAAGTTTCATCTAGTGGAAGAACATTAAAAGGAGCTTCTGACCGTTTGCGAAGAGCGTTGGAAGAATTTAGAATTAGAGGTGTAAAAACAAATATTCCTTTCCTTATAAATGTGATGTCCAATGATACATTTAGAAACGGTGGTGCCACCGTTAATTTTATACAGGATAATCCGCTTTTACTTATTCCTAGATATGAATATTCTCAAGATAGAGGGACAAAATTAATAAAATATTTGGCGGAGTTAAAAGTGAATGGTCATCCTGACATAAAAAATTATGATGCCAATAAAACTTTTAGAAAACCAATTATTCCAATGATTACTCAAAAGGAATACCCCAAAGGAACAAAGGATTTGCTAAACGAGTTGGGTAGGGATAAGTTTATTGACTATATAAAAAATGAAAAGACAATATTTTATACAGATACTACACTTCGGGATGCGCATCAATCACTTTTTGCAACTCGACTAAGGAATCATGATCTTCTTAAAGTTGTTGAAGGTATGGCCAAAAATTTCCCTCAATTGTTTTCTATGGAAGTTTGGGGTGGTGCTACTTTTGACGTAACGATGCGCTTTCTTCATGAAGATCCATGGGAACGATTAAGATTGATTAGAAAAGCAGCACCTAATGTATTGTTGCAAATGCTTTTTAGAGGAAGTAATGCTGTTGGTTACGCTGCTTATCCTGATAATGTTTTAGAACAATTTATAATTAAAAGTGCCGAAAATGGTATTGATGTTTTTAGAATTTTTGATTCTTTAAATTGGATTGAAGGAATGCGACATAGTATTAAAATTGTACGAGAAAAAACAAATTCCATAGCAGAAGCTTGTATTTGTTACACTGGTGATATATTAAATCCTGATCGCCCAAAATTTAACTTGCAGTATTATGTAGATTTGGCTAAAGAATTAGAAGCTGCAGGCGCACACATGCTTGCGATAAAAGATATGGCAGGTTTGTTAAAGCCCTACGCTGCCGAAGTGTTAATTAAAGAATTAAAAAAGCACATTTCTATCCCTATCCATTTGCATACACACGACACATCGTCTGTACAATCTACTACCTATTTAAAAGCAGTCGAAGCAGGCGTAGATGTAATTGATGTAGCTTTAGCTTCTATGAGCGGTTTAACGTCGCAACCTAATTTTAATTCATTCGTTGCCTCTTTAGAAGGATCTGAAAGAGAATCCCAGATAGATTTAAAAAAATTAAACGAATATTCAAATTATTTTGAAGTAGTAAGAGAATATTATTATCCTTTTGAAAGCGAACTAAAAGCAGGAACTGCCGAGGTTTATAATCATGAAATCCCTGGCGGACAGTATTCCAATCTTTTGCCACAAGCAAGAGGTTTGGGATTGGAAGATAAATTTGAAACCATCAAACAAAATTATGTTATTGTTAATGAGTTGTTTGGTGATATTGTTAAGGTTACACCATCATCAAAAGTGGTTGGTGACATGGCATTGTTCATGACATCGAACAATTTGACAGCCATTGATGTGATTGAAAAAGGTGATACACTTGCATTTCCAGAGTCTATTAAACAGTTGTTTAGAGGCGACTTAGGACAACCGTATGGTGGATTTCCTAAAGTGCTTCAAAAAATAATATTAAAAGACGTAGAGCCTTACACTGAAAAGCCAAACGCACACATAGAATCCATTGATTTCGAATTAGAATTAAAAAAACTACACGAGAAATTTGATTCTAAATTGACTCTTGAAGATTTATTATCTTATATTATGTTCCCGAAAGTTTTTACCGATTTTTATGCTTTTAGAAAACATTTTGGTAAAGTTGAAAAATTGGCAACGCCAACGTTTTATTATCCTTTAAAATCTAATGAGGAGGTTTTGGTAAATTTAGCTTTGGGTAAAAACCTCTTAATCAAATTCAGGTATATGGGCGAGCCTAATGAAGAGGGATTTAGAGAAGTTTATTTTCATATTAATGGTCAAACTCGTAATGTTCTTGTGAAAGATAATACTATAAAGTCAACCAAAATTAGCAATGTTAAGACTTCTGATTCTAATGATGTTGGTGCACCATTACAAGGGAAATTAGTAAAAATAATGGTTAACATACACGATGCGGTAGAGAAAGACACCCCTTTATTTGTTATTGAAGCAATGAAAATGGAGACTACTATTTGTTCACCAAAAAAAGGAATTGTATCCAAAATTTTGTTGAAAGAGAATTCAATGGTAGAACAAGATGATTGTGTATTACTTGTAAATTAGTTGCTCTATTATATTAAGTGTTTATTGGAAATAATTAATAAAAATATAGCACCAAAAAGAGATTTTTGGTGCTATATCTTTATTAGATGATTCTTAATGTTTTTAGAAGCTCTGGTATTGTTGTGTTGAGCTTTACAAAAATTACTTGAAATTATGATGTTGGTGTATCATTGTTTTTTATGTTATATGGCAGGCATTGAGTTGATTGAGTAGTTTCAATTTTATTACTTAATGTAGTGGTGTCCATTGTATTCCGTTGAAACCTTCGAACTTGTCTGAGCTTGGGTTGTATCTTAAGCTTCCTTTTAAATCTAT
>NZ_JAYWFT010000094.1:0-12063 GCF_043778725.1 Flavobacterium sp.
ATTGCAGGTTTATCGCCATTGGTAATCAAGCTTTGAATTCCTTTGTATCTAATGGTTGCGTTGTTTAAATAATTTTGATAAAGTTGTACTTCGCTGTAATTTCTTTTCCAATTGAAATAGGCAACCGATGCTTCATATACTACTTGAGTTGCTTGCAATTTTCGCTCGGCTTGACTTAATTTAATTTGAATTTTGGCTTTTCTAACGTCGGCCATTCTTTGATTTATAAGCAATCCTTGTCCTAAAGGAACCGATATTCCTAAAGATGTTAATCCTTTATTGGGCAAGGTGTTTTCGGGATTTACATAAATTCCTTCGCTGTTATCAAAACCAGCTTTTACTTCAATTCCGTACCAAGTTGGAATCTTGAAACTGCTGTTTAAAATAGAATAATATTCTTTGTCTTTGAATTTTTTTTTATCAAAATCGACTTCAATTTTTGGATCAAATCCGCCGCGAGCCATCATTAAATTGGCTTGTGCATTATTTATTTTAAGATTGGCACTTTTTACCGTTGGATGAAATTTTTTCACATAACCTAAATATTCATTGAAGGTAAATTCGTTAGAAGTAGTAGTTTGTGCAAAACAAATGCAAGAAAATAGTAAAAGTAAAAGTTGTATTGATTTCATTTTTTGGTACCTTTAGTTTGAGTTCTAACCCTGATTGTAAGGAAAAGCCTCGCTTCTTTAGCGAGCTTTGGAAAGAAAGCAGGAACATGGATTGCTGTTAAGTCGCAAGCCATTCGTTTCTACTTTTTATCTTTAGCTGTTTTGGCTTTTGGTTGATAATAATTAGGCGGAAATCCGTTGAGTGTTCGCCATATTTCAAACCAAACCGGAACATTGTCCAACAAAGCCAATGTTTGCGCTCCAGAACCCATACTTACTTGTTTTGGCCAAGCCACTTCGTCTTTATCGGGTGCAATTAAGACTCTAAATTTTCCGTTTTCGCTAATGAAATTTTCTACGGCTACAATTTTACCACCAAAAGTTCCATAACTCATGTTGGGCCAACCCGAAAAAACTATAGTTGGCCAACCGTCAAACCAAACGCGTACTTTTTCGCCTTTGTGAACAAGTGGCAAATCATTGGGATTTACAAAGGTTTCTACAGCAATTTCATAACTAGAAGGCATGATGCTTACAATTTGCGTTCCTTCTTTAATAGTTTCGCCAATTCCCGATTGAATTGCACGGTTTACATAACCATTTTGTGGCGCTTTTATGTAGTACATTCCGTTTCTAATTTTGTAATTGGTGTACTGATTTTCGAGTTTATTTACTTGCGCTTTAGTATCGTATTGATTGCTCAAAGCGGTGTATTGATCACTTTTGGCTTTAGAATCTTTTTCGGCATATTCGGCTGCTATTCTATTGACTTCAACTTTGGCGTTTATCAATTCGTTTTGACTGCCAATGTATTTGTTTTCTTGTGTAATTATTTTAGCTTCAACATCTTGCAACTTTAATCGTTTCTCTTCAACATCGGTCAATGGTTTTAAACCTTCTTTATTTAGTGTAATAGAACGATTGAATTGTGTTGTGGCGATTTTTACTTGAGTTCTAACAGCAATTAAATCCATGCTATCACTTTTTACTTTCAAAACGGCTTGACGGATTTTGTTTTTGGCTTGTTGCAATTTCAAGTTTTTTTCATTTTCAATAGCAGCAATTTGAGATGAAAGTGAATTTACTTTTCCGCCGTAAGATTCTTGAGCCATTTTTTTGGCTTCCATTTGGTTTTTGGTATTTTCCATTAAATTGGGATCAAGATAATCTTCTTTCACCTCTGAAATAAATAAAATGGTATCGCCTTTTTTAACAAAATCACCTTCTTTAACATACCATTTTTCAATTCTTCCTGCAATTACCGAATGAATTGTTTGTGGTCTTTGATCGGGTTTTAGAGTTGTAACTGCACCAGAACCTGAGATGTTTTGTGTCCAAGGTAAAAATAATATTAGAATTCCAATAATTGATACACCAAGAATAATTTTGTTTAAAATCTTGTAGTGTGGTCGATTGCTTAATTTTTTTACAGCACTAAATTGCTCAATGTTTTCTGTAATTGGATTTTTTTTAGAAATATTTAGCATAGCGGTTAGTTTTTAGAATCTGAAACAATAGTTCCATTATTCAAAGTTATTATTCTGGTACTTTTTTGTTTCCAATACTCGTTTTTGGAAGAAACGATTACCGTCCAATTATTTTTTTCATTCATTATAAAATCAATGATTTCTGTTGCTGTTTTTTCATCCATTTTATCCAATGGTTCTTCATAGAATAGAATTTTTGGTTTATTAATGATGCTTCTAGCCAAGAGAATTTTTTGAGCATTTGATGACGACATTTGTTTGCCTTCGGTGATGATTTTTGTATCCAATCCTTGTGGTAATGATTTGATAAAAGTTCCCAGTTTTACACTTTCTATTGCCCATTTAATATCTTCGTGACTAACATTGGGATTGTTAAAAGTTATGTTTTCAAGAATTGTTCCTTCAAATGGTGTTTCTCCTTGTATTATGGTTCCAATGTGAGAACGGTATTGATTTAAATCTATTTTTCTATAGGTATCGTCATTGATGTAAAACGAACCAGAAGTTGGCTCAATTAACCCAGATAATAATCTGATTAAAGTTGATTTTCCCGAACCATTTTCTCCTTGTAACACAATTTTTTCTGAAGGTTCAATTTTTAAATTTATTGCTTCAATTACATTATCATTAGAATCTGGAAACTTGAATTTTACATTTTCGGTTTCTAAACTTATATTGGTAAAGCAATAACTTGGCTCATTTACAGTGGTTTCTTCGGTTTTTAAATCGGTAATTAAACCAATCTTTTCAACCGAAGTTAATACATCATAAAAAGTTTCTAATCCAACTATTATTTTTTCAACCGAGTTGATTACCAGTAAAATAATGATTTCTGCGGCTACGAATTGACCTATATTCATTTGCTGATTTAAAACCAAGAAACCACCAATTAATAGTAAACTTAAAGTTATAATTACTTTAAAAACAATCAATTGAATAAATTGTCTTTTAATTACACTAAAATGCTTTTCACGATATTCTAGATAGCCAGTAACGAGTTCGTTATTTTTAGATAAAGCAAATTCAAAATTGTCTCTTTTTCGAAAACTATAATTATTTCTTGCCAATTCTTGAAGCCAACCTGCCACTTTATATTTGTATTTAGATTCTTTTAAACTAGTATTAAGTCCAGAGTTGTATGAGAATTTAAAGATAGAGTAGAGTAGTATCAAGAGTAAAATTCCAAAAAATATAAAAAAAGTATGGTATAATGATAGCAATAATATTCCAAAAATAATTTGTAAAAGTGCCGTCGAAAAATCTACTAATAATTTAGAAGTTCCTTTTTGAATGGTTAAAGTATCAAAAAAACGATTGGCAATTTCTGGTGGATATTGATTGTATAATTCTTCAAATTTTATTTTTGGTAATCTATAACTGAATTCAAATGAAGAACGGACAAAGATTTTTTGTTGCAAATTTTCGGTAATTCTCAGTTGCATCAAAGATAATAATCCAACTAATGCCACGCCAATAACCACAACAATTACAAGCACAATCCAAGAAGTACTAACTCTTCCTGATTGAATTAAGTTGATAATAGCCTGAATTCCGAGTGGTAATGATAAACTCACTAAACCTGCAAAAATGGCATAGAAAAATATTTGCGAAATATCTCTTTTATCCAATCGAAGCAAATTGATAAAACGTTGTAATGGTGTTTGATTCATGGAGATTTATTTTAATGTTTTGTCAATTAGATCCGAGTAAAAATCTGTTGGTGAAATAGTTTCATTACAATTGGTAATTGTTTTTAAATGATTCATTAAAAAATGTTGGTGTAACGCACCTTCAACAATTGAGGAAGCCAAACTTTTAGCAAAGCAATAAGTTGGATTAACCTCTATAATCATTTCAATAATTCTATTAATTACTCGTTTATAAACCAAGAAAAAACCTTCTTTGTTTTCTTGATCTACTTCTTTGGTTAATAGTGTTTTAGTGAATTCAGTTATAATTATTTTATTTAAAATTGCTTCATTTATATGAATTGTACTGGAGTCATCTACTATTTTTTCAGTTACAATTGTGATGGCTTTCTTTAGTTTTTCCATCGGATTTTGGATATTATTTGTAGCAAAAACCATTCGGTATTCAATCCAACCCCAATACCATGAACATAAATAAAGCATTAATTTATGTTTACTTTCAAAATAGCGGTATATTGAACTTTCATTAGATCCTATTTGTTCTCCTAATTTTTTGAAAGTAAAATTTTCAAAGCCTATTTCATCAATTAAAATTATACTTTTTTCAATGATTTTTTTTCCTAATTCGGAAGTTTCAGGATTTTTAACATAAAGTTTTTCGTTTACATTAATTATTATATTGGATAGTATATCTTGCATAGAAATAATATTATTTTATGCAAATATAATAGTATTACTATTAACTTTGAAATTTTAACTTTTATTTGTGCTAATTGAGTGTGCAGAAGTTGGTTTATAAAAGTATAATTATTTGAAAAAAAAGTAGCTTTTAGGATGAAAGAAATTAAGGTCTTGATTTTATATTCAATTCACAAAGGCGAATGATTTCGGTAATTCTGATGTTTCGAGTATCATCACGTTTAGCTTGGTTAAGCCAATATAAATAGCTTTTTCTATAGGATGGACTAAATTTTAGATAATTATCAAATGCAATAGTATTTCGCTGAAAAGCTTTTTCTAAATCGGATGGAATTTCTAAATTTTCTACAGCATCAAGAGATTCCCAAGAACCATTTTTTTTAGCAGTTTCAATTTTTTTTAAGCCACTTTCGTGAATTAAGTTGTCTTTAAGTAGATTTTCAATATAAGTTTTGTTTAATTTACTCCATACACTTTTGTCTTTTCGTGGAGTAAACATTTGAGTTCTTCGTTCTTCATCAAGTTTTCTAACAGTAGAATCGATCCAACCATAACAAATAGCAACTTGAACGGCTTCTTCCCAGCGCATGCTTTCTTCTGGGCTTGAAACTTTATAAAAAATCAATGAAACTTTTGTTTCAGAAATGTGATTTTCATGCAGCCATTCTCGCCATTCTTGTGCATTTTTAAAATATAAATGATCTTTTTTATCCATTTTAGTAAAATATAAAAGGTACATAAGAACAAATTATTCTTATATACCTTTGGTATATGTTGAGTTTAAAAATAATTATTTTATAATTCCAGCACAAGCAACTCTTCCGCCAGCATTTCCTGTAGGTTGTGTAGTATAATCGTCTGGATTTGCATGAACAATTAATCCTTTTCCTAAAATATCTTTATTGGCATCACCGCAGCCAATGCACCATTCATCGGTTTTTAAAGTTACTGTAGCGTTGCCGTTTTCATCGGCTGTAAAATTCCCAATATCGCCTTTATGATGTTCTGCGTCCGACCATTTTCCATGTTTTACGTGTGTAGGATTCCAATGTCCGCCTGCCGAAGTTGCATCTCCTGCCGAACAATCTGCTTTTTCATGAATGTGGATTGCATGAATACCAGGTTTTAAACCAGTAAGTTTTGCTTCGAAAGAAACTACACCATTTTTTTCAGAAAATGTAGCAGTTCCATTTACAGTACTACCGCTTTTAGGTTCTAAAGTAATATTTAATGCATTAGATTTAGCATCATTTCCAGATTTACATGCAATAACGATAGCAAAAGCAACGAATGTGAGGAAGATTATTTTTTTCATTTTTTTTAATAAAATTACTTAATTTTAGTGAAAGATAAGTTAATAAATGCTTAATCTTTTTTTTGATTTTAATAAATACCTGATTTTTATTTTTTTATAATATCTTTTGTAAAAACAACTTCACTTTCAAATCCATTTTTTCCAACACTTGCTACGCCAAAATAATAATTATCAATTACAATACCTTTTAATTCAAACGAATCTATATTTCCTACATATCGGCTAAATTCCCATTGGGGTGATGTTGTTAATCTCCAATAAATTTTATAACCAAGTATTGAGTTACTCGGTTCTTTATCCCATTTTATTTTTGTGTTTGGCTCTACAATTCCTCCTATTAAAACGTTTTTTGGTGCTGGTGGTGCCCAAGCTAAACTGGCAAGATTAATTGCATTTACAGCAGTTATTTTTGCTGCATATTGAAAATTCACTCCTTCAATTACATCGCCATATTTAATTCCGTTTTCTACTCTAGTGTTTTGATGTTGTCGTGTATAATTCTCATGAGCTTCCATTATTCTAATAGCAGAATAGCCCATATCTGTAAAGGGTTTATGATGTCCGCCTCTTCCAAAACGATCCAGTCTAAAAACCAACATCGGATTCATTTCGGGCATGTAGGTTTGTGTCTGTTTGTGAACATATCGTGCTAATTGTCTAGAATTACCATCAGATTCAAATCCGAAATTACGTCTTAGATTTCTATCTTTTTCTGTTTCTAGAGGAGAATTAGGTTCAGAAAATATTCTAAATGTTTTATTGTCAATAACGCCATCTTGACCTTCAATATTTCCAATCATATCATTATTGAAAACACCAATAATTTCCCAATTATTTTTTTTGGCAAATTCTGCTAATCCTTTTCCTCCAAATAGACCTTGTTCTTCTCCAGATAATCCAAGATACATTATGCTGTTTTCAAATTTATATTTAGATAATACTCGTGCCGCTTCAATTGTTCCTGCTATTCCAGAGGCATTGTCGTTTGCTCCTGGCGCATCACCTTCATAATCCATTGTATCGGAGTTTCTACTATCAATATCACCAGTCATGATGATAAATCTATTTGGATATTTTGTCCCTTTTTGTATGGCAACAACATTTACTATCCAAGCATCTTTAGGAATTCTTGTGCCTTCTTTCTTTGTAACAAAATCCTTTTGATAAGTAACTTCCAGACAACTTTTACAATCTTGAGATATTTTATCAAATACTCCTTTAATGTATCTTCTAGCGGCTCCAATTCCTCTTGTTTGTGATATAGTGTCACTAAAAGTATTTCTTGTACCGAAATTTGCCAAAACTCGAATGTCATTTTCTATTCTGTTGGAGGAAATACTATCAATAATTGCATAAATTTTTGAATCTGTTTGAGCAAATAAATTATAGGAACAAAATAGAAGTAAAGTATAAAGTACTGTTTTCATTTTTTTTATTTCAAATGTATGAAATCTAAATAAAAAATCCACTCAATTTCTCGAGTGGATTCTTCTAACATCAACTTAACTAAAAAATCTTAATAACAATATTCGTTTTCGGCAACCAATTTGCTTGTAATCATTTCTCTTAAACCTACAATATTAGGCATATTAGTGTATTTTGTAAAACGGCGTAATCCCATCAACATCATGCGTTGTTCGTCACCTTCGGCAAATGAAATAATACTTTCTTTACCTTTCAAGTTTACAATATCAACAGCTTTGTACAAGTATAATTTTGCCATAGCAATTTCTTCTTTTACTGCATCTTCACCGTCTTTTTTGGCTGTTTTCTCCGTTCTTAAAATGGTGCTTTCTGCCATGTAGATTTCAATTAACATATCGGCTGCAGCCATCAATAATTGTTGGTGTCCGTCTAAATCTGGTCCATATTTTTGAACTGCACCACCAGCAACCATTAGGAATGCTTTTTTCAATTTGCCAATTAATTCTTTTTCCTCTGCAAATAATTCAGAATAATCGGGCGTTTCAAATGATGGAATTCCCATTAATTCTTCTTGCACTTTAGAAGCTGGACCAAGTAAATCAACGTGACCTTTCATCGCTTTTTTAATCAACATTCCTACAGATAACATTCTGTTGATTTCATTTGTACCTTCATAGATACGAGCAATTCGTGCATCTCGCCAAGCCGATTCCATTGGTGTATCTTCAGAAAATCCCATCCCTCCAAAAATCTGAATTCCTTCGTCAGCACAATTTTGAACATCTTCTGAAACCGCAACTTTTAAAATTGAACATTCTATTGCAAATTCTTCAACACCTTTCAATTCTGCTTCTTGGTGTGAATTTCCTTCGGCAACTCTGGCATTTATTCTATCTTCAATCGCTTTTGCAGCTCTGTAAGTTGCGCTTTCTCCAGCATAACAGCTTGTTGCCATTTCTGCTAATTTATATCTTATGGCGCCAAATTGTGCAATTGGTGTATTAAATTGAATTCGTTCGTTAGCATATTTTACAGCTCCAGAAGTTACTCTTCGTTGTGCATCTAAACAAGCTGCAGCTAATTTTATACGTCCAACATTTAAGGAATTCATTGCAATCTTAAATCCGTTTCCTCTTTCAGAAAGCATATTTTCGGCAGGAACTTTTGTCTCATTAAAGAAAACCTGACGCGTAGAAGAAGCACGAATTCCAAGTTTGTGCTCTTCTTCGTTCATCGAAATTCCGTTAGATGGATCATTTTCTACTATGAAACCAGTAATGTTTTTATCATCACCAATTCTAGCAAAAACGATGAAAACCGAACAAAATCCAGCATTAGAAATCCACATTTTTTGTCCTGTAATACTGTAATATTTTCCATCTTCTGATAAAACTGCTTTTGTTTTTCCGGAGTTTGCATCAGATCCTGCGCCTGGTTCTGTTAAGCAATAGGCACCAAACCATTCGCCAGAAGCTAATTTTGGTACGTATTTTAATTTTTGTTCTTCGTTTCCGTATAAAGTAATTGGCATCGTACCAATTCCGGTATGCGCACCAAAAGCTGTTGAAAACGAACCAGTTGCTCCCGAAATATAGTCGCAAACCAGACAAGTATCAACAAATCCCATTCCCATTCCGCCATAGTTTTCAGGAACGGCAACGCCTAAAAATCCCATTTCTCCGGCCTTGCGCATTGTAGCTTCGGTAAAAGCATAATCTTTTGCCTCGAAACGATTTTTGTTGGGCCAAATTTCTTTGTCAACGAATTCTTTCACAGAATCACGCATCATTAATTGTTCTTCAGAGAAATCTTCTGGTGTGAAAATGTCCTCACATTTTGTTTCTTTAACTAGGAATTGTCCTCCACGAGTTATGTTTTCCATTATTTTTATTTTTTAGATGATAGACGAAAAGATGATAGACTTCTCCTTTTAAAATTATTTAGTTATTTAATGTATTTTGAAAAGCCATTGTTGCTTTCTGTAATTCTTCAATTTTTAGTTCTATGCTATTTGTAAGCTCGTCGGCGATATACTTTCTGTGATTGGCTAATATTAATTGAGTTTGTAATTCAAAAGATGAACCTAATGAAATATCAAGAAAATGACTAAAGGATTTATTGGTTCTACTTGAACCTTCTGCTATATTTGAAGGAATTGAAATGGAACATCTATCCATTTGGCTTTTCAAACTAAATTTTTCAGAACTTGGGAAACTATCTGTAACATCTAAAATTTGTTTTGCTAATTCCATTCCTATTTGCCAAATTTTTAGTTTCTTAAAATTATGTCTTTTAAAATCACTCATAAATTTATATTTTATTGTCTATTATCTATTGGTCTATTATCTCTTTGTCTTATTTACAAAAGTTCAAAAACCCCAGCGCTTCCTTGTCCAGTTCCAACGCACATACTCACAATTCCGTATTTATCACCACGGCGTTTCATTTCGTCAAATAATTGTACCGATAATTTTGCGCCAGTACAACCTAATGGATGTCCCAATGCGATTGCGCCACCATTTACATTTATAATTTCAGGATTTAGATTTAATTCACGAGTTACCGCTAATGCTTGACTTGCGAAAGCTTCGTTTAGTTCGATTAATCCAATGTCATTCAATGTTAATCCTGCTTGTTTCAATGCTTTTGGAATGGCTTTTACTGGACCAATTCCCATAATTCTTGGTTCAACTCCTGCTGATGCAAAATTTACTAACCGTGCAATAGGAGTGATGTTTAATTCTTTTACCATTTCTTCGCTCATGATAAGTACGAACGCTGCGCCATCACTCATTTGTGAAGAATTTCCAGCAGTTACACTTCCGTCAGCGGCAAAAACCGGACGCAAACCTGCTAATCCTTGTAAGGAAGTTCCAAATCTTGGACCTTCATCTTTGCTTACTACATAAGATTTGGTTTCTTTTTTACCATTTTCATTGATAAACGTTTGCTCCACAGTAATTGGAACAATTTGTTTGTCAAATTTACCTTCGGCTTGTGCTTTCAGTGCTTTGTTATGCGAATTGAACGCAAACTCATCTTGATCTTCACGAGAAATATTGAATTGCTTGGCAACCGCTTCTGCCGTTAAACCCATTCCCCAATAGTAATCTTCGTTTCCTTCTTTTGCGACAGCGTAATCTGGAGTTGGTTTGTATCCGCCCATTGGAATAAAACTCATACTTTCTGCACCACCAGCGATGATGCAATCTGCCATTCCGCTTTGGATTTTAGCTGTTGCCATTCCGATAGTTTCTAGTCCAGACGCACAATATCTATTTACCGTTACTCCAGGAACATCGGTTACTTTTAATCCCATTAAGGAAATTAATCGTCCAACGTTTAGTCCTTGCTCTGCTTCTGGCATTGCGTTTCCAACCATTACGTCGTCAATTCTTTTTTTGTCGAAATCAGGAAATTGCGCCATTAGATGTTCAATTGTTTCTGCTGCTAATTCGTCAGGACGTTTGAAACGGAAAACTCCTTTTGGTGCTTTTCCAACTGCGGTACGAAATCCGGATACTATATATGCTGTTTTCATTACAAATAGGTCGCTCCGATGGAGCTTTTAGATTATTTTTTTTACAAATAGGTCGCTCCGATGGAGCTTTTATTTTAATTGCCTCGTAGAGGTAAACTGTTTCTAATTAATGGTATCACTGTTGAGTAAGCTCCTTAGGAGCGACCTGTTTTACAAAATCCAATCGAAAACATACTTCTCATCATACTCAATATCAAACTTTTTCAAAAAATCTAAATATTCCTCTTTAAACTTTTTCTTTTTATGTCTTTCTTCTTGGTTTAAAATATATTTTACCACATTATCAATACTGCTTTTTGAATAGGAAAATGCTCCAAAACCTTCTTGCCAATTGAATTTTCCGTTTATCCATTTACTTTCGTTTATAAATTTTGACGAACCTGCTTTTATGTCTCTTACTAAATCTGAAATTGAAATGTTTGGTTTCATTCCAACTAAAATATGAACATGATCGGGCATCGCGAAAATAGCCAGTAATTTTTGTTCTCTATTGGTAACAATACCTGTTATAAATTTATGCAATTCTTCACGATTTTCTTTAGCAATAAGGTTTTGCCTTCCTTTAACTGCAAAAACAATTTGAATATAAACTTGTGAATACGTATTTGCCATACTAACAGGTCACACCTACGGTGCTTTTAATTTTATATATTTTAAAAATGATTTTCAATCATTTTTTTCTAGTAACAGGTCACCTCTACGAGGTTTAGTTTCTCAACGGTTTTCCTTTGGTTAACATGAATTGTATTCTTTCTAATGTTTTTCTTTCGGTGCAAAGAGAAAGAAATGCCTCTCTTTCAATATCCAATAAATATTGTTCGCTTACTAAAGTTGGTTCTGATAAATCGCCTCCAGCCATAACATACGCTAGTTTGTTGGCAATTTTCAAATCGTGTTCTGAAATGTATTTTCCGGCAACCATTTGGTTTGTTCCTACTAAAAACATTCCTAATGCTTGTTTTCCTAAAACTTTTACATCTTTTCTCTGGATTGGTTGTGTGTAACCAGCTTCTGCTAGTAACAATGCGTGTTTTTTAGCTTCTGCAATTTGTCTATCTTTATTAACAACAACAATATCTTTTCCTTTTTGTAAAAGTCCGGTATCAAATGCTTCATAAGCGGATGTTGAAACTTTTGCCATGGCGATGGTCATAAAATATTCTTGTAAAACATTCAATTCAACGTCATTTTTATGGAATAAATCTGAGGCACGTAATGTCAATTCTTTTGAACCTCCACCACCAGGAATTACACCAACTCCAAACTCTACCAATCCCATGTAGGTTTCTGCTGCGGCAACAACTATATCAGCATGCAAACTCATTTCGCATCCACC